>JABSOM010000009.1 GCA_013215945.1 Campylobacteraceae bacterium | reverse complement strand
GTTCGATGTGAATAAAAGATAAAATTTCTTTTTAAAATAGTAAATACTTTATTAGATTTTAAGGTGGCAACTCTCTACAATGTGCTAAAGAGCACATTGCTTACGCTCAAACAGTCATATCCTTTTTCCGCTAAAAAATAAAAATATTTAGCTTTATCAAAGTCAGGGGAAGAGCCTTATAGAAAATTATTCTACTTAGACACTGTTCTTGAAATTTTATCTTTTGATATATTAAAAAAGAAGAAACCTTTTATTGGTAAAACGTGGAGCGTGGTTCTGCCTTTGCTGAAGACGAGCGTTTATTTATTGTTTCGAAACAGCATGAGGACTGTGTGACCGTTAAGAAAGGTGCTCGTAAGCACGTTTTAGGGAGTTCCTCAAGGCAGAAACAATAAATAACAAGAGAGGGGAGCTGTAAGCCTTCAACAACTCGGCAGTTGCTTCTTTTGTTACTTTTCTTTCAAGAAAAAAAAGTAAGAGAACGCAAAGGTACTTTGTATGAGCTCTATAACTATGAGTTTTATTCTAATAAGAATTAATAAAGATCATATATTGGCTATTTAAGAACAAGCCAAATTGCATGAATTGAACCTGGAATGAAAAAAAGTAGACAAAGTAAAACATTTATAAGCAGATCTCTTCCTGCACCTTTTGTTAGAAAAACGGCAAGAGGTGGTAAAAATATTGCCAATAAAATTAAAACGATTTTATTCATAAAAAATCTCCAATGTAAGTAGTAATTATTATATATTAATAATATAAAATATTATATTATTGTTTTAATTAATATTAAATTAAATTTAAATATAAACATTGAATTTTTTATTGTTTAGTTATGATATGAAATTCTCTACAATATACTAAATCGTACGTTTTCTCACCGAGAGTGCAAGAAGAAGAGGGCGTTCATCCTACCTTCTCCAACACAGCTTTGTTTCTTTGTTTCTTTGTTTCTTTTTTGCAATCAAGAAAGAATGTGCTCCCTTCCTTCAAATAACTCAAATTATCAAAAGATTATGAAGTCCTTATAGCATAAGAATTTAAGCTTATTTTTATTTACTTTGAAGGAAAAAAACTCTTTAGCTTAAAAAATTACTTAAGTTAAATAAGAAGTTTTAATTTACACCTTTACCTAGGAATTATTGGAGCTTATAGCTAATTTCAAAAAATTATAAACACTATAAAAAGCTGATAAATAAGATATCTAAACGATAAAATCCTTAGAATTATTAGCTAAAATTATTTATACATTTATATTTTATTTTTCTTATTATATAATAATATAACTTATTAATGTAATTAGAAGGAAGATAATGAAAAAAATATTTTTGATTATTCTAATAATTATCGCAACGTTAAATGCTAATATTGCATCTGATGGTGTATATGCTAGTTTTAATAAAGAAAATATAATAAAATCATGGACAATAGATTGTGAGAGTGAATATTCAAATTCTTGTTATAAGACTGCTTTGTTGTATTACAAAGGAGAAATAGGAACAAAAGAGAAAAAAAAAGTTGTAACAAAAGTAGAACTTTATTCAAAAGATTGTAAAGATGGAATTGCAGTGGCTTGTTACAACTTAGCGCAGATCTTTAATTTAGGAGATGGTATAAAACAAGATAAACAAAAAGCTACAGAATTTTATTTAAAAGCTTGTGATAGCAGAATTGCTGTTGGTTGTTATAACCTAGCACATATTTATAATAATGCAGATGGTGTAGAAGGAGATAAAGAAAAAGCTTCAATGTTTTATTCCAAAGGCTGTGATTATGGATATTTTGTTTCTTGTTACAACCTAGCTCATATGTATAGTAATGGGGATGGAGTAAAACAAGATAAAGGAAGAGCGGCAATACTTTATGCAAAAGCGTGTAATGAGTTTTATGCAATTTCTTGTTTTAACTTAGGTATTTTATATGAGAAAGGTGATGGAGTAGAACAAAACAAACAAAAAGCTTCAAAACTTTACTCTCAAGCTTGTTCTGGTGGTTTGGGTGTAGCTTGTTATAACTTAGGTCTTTTGTATGCTTTTGGTAAGGGAGTAAAACAAAATTTAAATATTGCAAAAGAACTATTTGAGATAGCTTGTGCTTCTGGTTATAAAAATGGCTGTGAGAATTACAAAATCTTAATAGATCAAGGTGTTAATTAAGATTATTAGCTTGCGTATTTTAAAAAGTAGTTTCATTATATTGTTAAATACATAATAATTATAGCTTTTCTTTATCTTTTGCTATACTTATATATGAATAATTTTATAAAATATTTTTTAGTAGCCATACTATTTTTTTTTATAGGATACAGCTTCCAAGATAAATATACTGCTTCATTTATAAAAGAGATTTTACCTTTTTCTAAACTTGAAAAAATAAAAAACAAAAAACAACTGCATGCTATTGTTGTAAATTCACCTACTGTGTATTATTATGGCCACAGTAAAAAAGAAGGATTTGAGTATGAGTTATTAAAAGCGTATGCAGATGATATAGGCGTAAAACTTAATCTTAAAGTAGTTTCTACAATATCAGAAGCGTTAAAACTTACTAAAACAGGTTTTGGCGATATTACTTCAGCTGCGATTACAAGAACGGCGGATCGAGAAAATGAATATATTTTTGGACCTTCTTATTATCAAGTACAACAGCAAGTTATATGCAGTCGCAAGCTTTTCAAAAAAGGAAAGTTTCCAAATGCTTTAGAGGATTTAATTGGTTTAAGTATTATGGTTGGAGAAAGCACCTCTTATGAAAGAAGTCTTAAAGATGCAAAAGAGAAGAATCCTAATATTATGTATGAAATAAGCACAGAGTTTTCCTCAAGCCAGCTTTTAGAGATGGTTTCTAAAGACAAAATTGATTGTACGATTGCAGATAGTAATATATTTTCAATCAACCAGAGATACTATCCTTCTTTATCTTTTGCTTTCTCCATTAGTGAAAGAGAATCTCTTTCATGGGTTCTTAGAGAAAACAGTGATACTCTTATAAATGATATGTATAGGTGGTTAAATACCTACATCCAAAATGGAGATATGGCGAAACTTAAAGATAAATATTATGGGCACATCAATATCTTTGATTATTACAATACAGTAGTTTTTCATAAAAGAATTAAAGCAAGACTTCCCAAATATAAAAAATATTTTATTGCTGCTGCAAAAGAAAATGATATTTCTTGGATATATTTAGCTGCACAATCTTATCAAGAATCACACTGGAATTCCAAAGCACGGAGTTATACAGGGGTTAGAGGCATTATGATGTTAACGCGTACTACTGCAAAAACGGTAGGTGTGAAAAATCGATTAAATGCCAAAGAGAATATTTTTGGTGGGGCTAAATATATGGCTAAGATGATAAAAGATGTTCCCAAAGATGTAGAAAACAAAGATGATAGAATGAAGTTTGCACTTGCTGCATATAATGTGGGAATGGGGCATATTCATGATGCCAGAGTTTTAGCAAAACGCTTACATAAAAATCCAAATTCCTGGTTGGATATAAGAGAAATATTGCCTTTATTAACTCAAAAAAAATACTACAGAACACTTAAATATGGTTATGCAAGAGGTGCAGAACCTGTTAAATATGTTGATGGAATAAGTGAGTATGCAAACATTTTAACGCAAGCACTAAATAAACAAAAAGAGAATTTACCTTAGATTAACAAAGTAAAGAAAATATAATTTATACTAGTTTTAACTACTTACTCAAACATCATACTTGTATCAATTTGCCCTAATACCAATATTTATAATATCAAGCAAGATAAGTCCTTTGTTATATGCTGTTTCATTTTAAAAGTATTATTTAAACCATCGAAAATTGTAAGGTTTTACCTCCTCTAAGAATCTCTTTTAATTTGCCACTTGATAAAAAGCGAAGAAGGTAATTTTCTAAAATGTGATACAATCTTTTTTATAAATTAATTTAATATTGGAGACTAAGATGGATGAATACCAAAGTATTGCTTGTCATTTTTATGATGAATTAGAAGAAGCTGCTGTAAAAAAAGTTATATGTACTATTGTATATCAAGAAGAAGATGAAAAAAAAGAGATAAAACAAAAAATTGTTGATTTAAAAATAATAGATAAAGCGGAATATATGATTCTTGAAAATGCTCAAAAAATAAGATTGGACAAAATTCTTTTATTTAACAATTTAAATCCAAATGATAATAAATTTTGCTAAAAAATAAGAAGACATATGAGTAAAAAATTTAAAATTTTAATTTTATATCTGCTTCCTTTTTGCTCTTTTGCTCTTTTAGTACTGGTTTATACACATGCTTATGGTAAATACCCTGAAGATACTTTTATAAACAGTGCTTTTTCTTTAATAATACTAGGTTTTATACTGTCTTGTTTTCTAACAGTAAATTTATTCTCTATGTTTTTAAATAAGACACTTTTTTATACGGGCATCATATTTTCTATCTTCGCATTTTTACTTGAAGTGCTTGTTGTTTGTTTTTATCTTCTTGTTTTTTATGATATTTTTACTCCCTAAAAATAGATTTATTTTGTTCTTTTTTATTAAAGATATTAATATTTCAGTATCCCTTCGTTTTTCTTAGTTAAGTTCTTCTTTTGTGCTTTTAAAAATGGTACTTAGTGATAGATGACAAGATACTTACTTGTTTAAATAGCTAGGAATTTAGTATTGAGCTTTGTTGTTTTTTCTTACTTAAGAAGGATTAATTACAGTTTTATTAGTATTATTTATGCTAAAAACAGATAGTTAAATATATTATTTAATGAATATTTATTTTTAAAAATATAAAAATGAGTACTTCTATTTTTTTATAAATGCGAGTACTTAAGCTTTAAGAGGATAATATTATTGTAAATGATTTTAATTACATAAAATTATTATATACTTTTTACAGTTGAAAAATTTATAAAAAGGATTTTTTCTCATGCTATATATAGAATCAAAACGTTTAGGTAAAAATACAGCAATTGGACTTTTGAGTATCGCTTTTATTATTTTACTTCAAGGAGTTTTTGGGGCATGGGAAATGGAAAAGATAACGGATGAATCAAGCAATGCTTTGGTTGTTTTTTCTGATACTCAAGTGGAATCTTTAACCTTAAAAAGTATGTTAATTAATCTACGAAAACTCGAAAAAGATACTCTCTTATATAATAAAACATCTTTTGATAAAAAAAGAACAAGAATTCGTTGGGAAAGAGCTCTTTTAGAAACAAATATACAGTTTCTTAAACTTGAAGAAGAACTTAATGAAAGTGAGATAAAAGCAAAATCATTTTCTTCTTTGTTTTCAAATGCTTTCTCTTCCTATAAAGATGGAATTACTCTTGTTTTAAATAAAATGTCAAACAGTTCTTCTCTCACACAATACGAAGCATTATTAGAAATGGCTAAATATAAAAAACATATTTATGCAATGGAAAAAGAAATTGACAAAATAGTAGAATTAGCAGAAACTCAAGAAACAAAAGTTATTGCATATTTAAAAAACAGTAAAGATAGAATTTATTGGATTTTGGGACTTTCTGGTTTAGGAAGTGCCGTGCTTAGTATTATTTTAAGTATCTGGATTGTTAAAAAAAATATGCATATTAGTCGTACCTTGGAACATCAAGCACTGCACGATACCCTAACAGGTGTTTTAAACAGAAGAGGGCTTGCAATAGTTATTGATAATTATAAACAAGGTGGAGTTATGGCTTATTTAGACTTAGATAGGTTTAAATTAGTGAATGATTTATACGGGCATACAGCAGGAGATGAATTATTAGTTAGTTTAACAAAAAAAATTGCTTTATATTGTAAAGAAAAAAAATGTACTATATCTCGTGTTGGGGGAGATGAATTTGTTATTTGGTTCAATAATATAAAAGATATTAAAAGTGCAGGCGATATTTCAAAAGAAATTGTTTCTTTAATTGAGAATCACCCTTTTACATGGATGGGACAAAAAATGCACTTAGGTGCTTCTGTTGGATTAGCAGTAGCTAAGAAGGATTTTTTATTTACAGAAGTATTATCACGAGCAGATGCTGCTTGTAATATGGCAAAAATTCCAGGAAACAGCAAAGTAATGGTTTATGAAGAGTCTGACCCAGATTTAATTGAGATTAGAAAAGAAGAAAAATGGGCAGCAAAAATTCCACAAATGATTGTAAATGAAGAGTTTTGTTTATATGGACAAAGGATTGTTCCTTTGCAAAATATTGATTCAAAAGGCCATGTGGAAATATTAATTAGAGGTATATCTAAAGAGGGGAAGATTATTCCCCCAGGTTTATTTCTTCCCGCAGCTGAACGTTTTGGTTTAATGCCAAATATTGATAGGTGGGTTATAGAAACATTATTATCAAGTAAACTAGATGAAGACATGGATTTTTCAATAAATATTTCAGGACATACGCTGGCTGATAAAGAATATTTACCAAAACTGGTAAAACTGCTTTCTAAATCAGGTAAAGCACATCAAATAATATTTGAAATAACAGAATCCGTTGCTATGACTAGTATTGATACTGCACAGCACTATATTAGGGTATTAAAAGCTATTGGCTGCAGATTTTCTTTAGATGATTTTGGTAGTGGTTTTTCATCTTTTGCTTATTTAAGAGATCTTTATGTTGATTATTTAAAAATAGATGGAAGTTTGATTAAAGTATTAACGCGTAGCAAATCAGATAAAACCTTAGTTCAAGCTATTATAAATATGGCAGCTTCTTTAGAGTTAAAAACGGTTGCAGAATATGTCGAAACACAAGAACTTGCAGATATATTAAATGAAATGAATGTAGATTATGCACAAGGCTATGGGCTTCATAAACCTGAACCCTTAGCTAATTTGGCCTCATTTAAAGAAATTAAATATAAAAAATCTGTCTTAAAATAAAGATTAAAAATTGATTTTTTTGATCATCCTTACTGCTTATTTTACATAATTTACAAGTACTCAACATCCCTAAATTTACAATTAATTATTTTTAAGAACTTTTTATACATACTAAACTAAAATTTTGCTAAAGTATTTAAGAAAATAATTATTGGGAGATTATAATGTTAAATAGAAAGAATTTAAAAGCAGGATTGATTTTTTGCGTACTAGTAAGTTTGGGTTTTACTACTTTACAAGCAGAAAAAATTAGAATTGGGGCTTTGAGATTTACTTCTCATGCTCCTAGTTTTGTAGCGTATGAACGTGGATATTTTAAGGATCAAGGATTAGAAGTAGAATTCAAATTCTTTAAATCCGCACAACCTATGGCGGTCGCAATTGCATCAGGAGATGTGGATTTTGGAATTACTGCCATTTCTGGAGGTTTAATTAATCTTGCTGGAAAAGGTGCTATTAAAGTAATTGCTGGGGCTTTACATGAAGAAATTGGAATTGATGGGCAAATGATTTTAGCTTCAAAAAAAGCCATTGATGAAGGTGTTAAAACACCTAAAGATTTAAAAGGTAGAACCTTTGGTATTACTCAAACAGGTTCTTCTTTTCATTATGTAGCTCATAAAATTGCACAAAAAGAAGGTTTTTCTAATAAAGATATTAAAGTTAAACCTTTACAAAAAGTAGGGGCAATTATTGGGGCTTTAAAAACACAACAAATTGATGCTTGGTCTATTGTGCCTCATATTGCAAAAGCCTTAGATAAAAGTCCTAAAATTTCTATTATTGGAAGAGTATCTGATTATATTCCTGATTATCAAGTAACAGCTGTTTTTACTTCTTCTAATAATGCAAAAAATAAAAAAGACTTAGTACGAAAATTCTTAAAAGCATTTTCAAAAGGAATCAATGATTATAATCTTGCTTTAGTTGATAAAACAGCAGGGGAAGAAGAAGCTACAAAAATGGTTAAATTAATACATAAATATGTATATACAAGTAAACCTTATGAAAAAGCTGCGCCTTCTATTAGAAATGGTTCTATGCGAATTAACGAAGGTGCAAAATTAAATATGAAAAGTGTCAAAGATCAACTGAAATGGTTTAAAGATAAAAAAATGGTTAAAAAACATATTACTATTGAGATGTTAGTTGATACCAGTTTTGTAAAAACCTATTAATAGTAAAATTCATGGATTTACATATAGAAAATATTTCTCATTCTTATGAAAAACTTGAGGTTCTTAAAGACATTAATTTATTTATTAAAGAAAAAGAGATTGTTTGTATTGTTGGACCATCTGGCTGTGGAAAATCAACATTACTAAGATTAATTGGTGGTTTGGAAAAACCATCAAAGGGAAAAGTTATGCAAATAGGAGAGCCTTCAAAAGCTTCTTTAAATCCTTTGACCTATATTTTTCAAGATTTTGCATTATTGCCTTGGAAAAATGTTTATGACAATATTGCTTTGGTCTTAGAAAATCACAACTTAAGTAAAAATGAAATAGATGCAATAATAAAAGATGTATTAAAAAGAACCAAATTAAGCGATTTCGAAAAAGCCTTACCCAAACAGTTAAGTGGAGGTATGAAACAAAGAGTTGCAATTGCAAGAGCGCTTAGTGTAAAACCTTCTGTTTTATTAATGGATGAGCCTTTATCGGCACTTGATAGTCAAACAAGAGAGTTATTATTAGAAGATTTGATTTCTTTGTGGGAAAAAGAAAAATTTACTGCTGTATATGTAACTCATAATTTAAGTGAAGCTGTACGTTTGGGTCATAAGATTGTTGTTTTAGGAAACAGACCTGGGCAAATTCAAAAAATAATAGATATAAATATTCCTTTAAATGAACGTAAAAATCATATGCTTGAACTGGATGAAAAACAAAAAGAATTGTGGGATATGATGAGAGAAGAAGCGCTAAATGCGGATAAGGAAATATTACATGCCTGAAAAAAAAGAAGTTGAATTTAGAGCGAAAGGTTTTGTCTATAAAAAAATACCTTTTTTAGGTGCTTTTGCTTTTATTGTTTTAATTGTTTTACTAGAAATTGGAACGAGATACAATTATATTTCTGATTTGACTCTACCACGTCCTTCTGGTGTATTTACTGCTTTTGTTGAATTATATGATTCGGGTTTATTGTTTGAACATTTAATTCCTTCTTTTACCCGACTTATTGTAGGTTCTTGTTTGGGGATTTTTTTAGGCATTATTATTGGAGTTTTAATTGCTTTGTTTTCTACTTTAAGAGCTTCTTTTTTGCCTTTAATTTCTGCTCTTTTTCCCGTGCCTAAAATTGCTTTATTGCCTTTGTTTGTAATATGGTTTGGTATTGATGAAGGCTCTAAATATGCATTAATTGCTTTGGGTACGTTTACTCCTACAGTAATTGCTACATATGCAGCAGTTGATAATGTAGATAGGAACTTAATACGAATGGGACAAAGTTTTGGATTATCTTGGATGTCTATTGTAAAGAATATCATTTTACCTGGTTCTTTGCCTGGAATATTATCCGGAATTAGAATTTCTTTGGCTATTGGAATTATTCTTTTGGTTGCGGCTGAGATGTTGGGTGCAAGTTATGGAATAGGGGCTTATGTTTTAGAAGCTGGTTCGTTATATGATCTGGAGCGTTTATTTGTAGGAGTTAGTATTTTATCAGCAATGGGAGTATTTCTTAGTTATTTAGTGGCTTTGCTTGAGAAGAAGTTATTGTCTTGGCGAAACTAAGACCTAAGTTTACAATGATTTTTATTTAAGAGGATTAATAAACAATGCGCCTAAGAATCAATCATTTTGCAATACTGTTTATTTCTCTTGGTGGATTAATGGGCTCCATGTTTGGCGTCTCTTTTTTTGCTTTTAGTTTTAGTTTTTTTGGACTCTTATGTTTTCTTCTTTCCATGCAAAAAAAAGAATTTTTTTTGTGGCTCCTTGTCTTTTTTTCAATATTCTTATTGTTTCAACAAGGTAGTTTTTTAGCTTTAAAAAAAGCTTTTGTACTTTCTGCTGAGTTTGGAACCTTAATGATTGCTATTTCTTTTGTAGCTTTGGCATCAAATAACTCACATATAAAATTTTTCTTACAAAGGTTTTTTTCTAAAAAAAGAAGCAGTGCTTTTTCTTATATTTTGGGACATATATCAGGAGCACTATTAAATCTTAGTGGTCTTCTTATTCTGGTTTCATCGTTAGAAAATAAAAATAAAAAATCTTTATCTAAAAACCTAATATTGATTCATAGAGGTTTTTCTTTTGCGCCAGCATGGTCTCCTTATTCATACTTTACTCCTATTATTTTATTGACTTTTTCAAACTTGAAATGGTTTGATTTAGTTTTGCTAGCTTTTACTTTTATTATTCCTATGTTTGTTCTGTCTTGTTTTATTTTAAAAACAAAAGAAGAAACAAATGTATCAAGTATTTTTCCTAAAATAAATGTTAAAAAAGAAAAAAAAGCTTTAATTTATGCTGTTCTTTTTTGTCTTAGCATTATAAGTATAATGAGCTTTTCTAATATTTCTTCAAAAATCATCATTCATTGGATTTTGCCTTTTTTAGCACTTATTTGGTTAGTACTTGAAAGCAGCGCTTTTGTGGATTTTTTTGAAAATACAAAAAAACATTTTGTAAGTACTATTCCTTCTTTGCGTTTTGAAATACTTGCTTTATGCACGGCGGGTTTAGTCACCTCCGTTTTTGCAGATATTAGTTTAAATCAATATTTAAATTATTCGCAATTTGAAGCCCTGTTTAAAAACAATATGTTTAATACAAGTTTATTGGTAGTTCTTATGTTTACAAGTATTGTTTCTTTCATGTTCTTAGGCATTAATCCCATACTTTTTGTAGGAATAGTCTCTTTTGGTGTAAATATGGAATTATATAGCTCAATCACTGCTGTTTCTATATTAGTAGGATCTTGGGGAATGTTCTCAACGCTTTCACCTTTTGCAGCGGCTAATTTAGTAGTAGCAAGAGCCTCTTCTTTAAGTGGAAATATGTTGAGTTTTAAAATAAATAAAAACTACAATATTATTACGTATTTTATATGTGTAAGCATAATATTATGTTTTCATATATTAAGTTAGATTTTATTAAAACAATATTTAAAAGAATATTTGTTTTATTTTAAACTTTTATTTAAAATCTTTGCAAAACTACCATCTTTTTTCATCTCTTCAATAACAATAACAATTTTTGGCATATGTTTCTCTTACGGTATAAAAAACTTATTAATATAGTTATTAATAGTAACTATAATACAAGTTATACAATTGATAATTAATAATGGTGTAACTTTTTTTAAGTATATTAGTTATAAGATAAAACTAAAAAGATGAATTATTTGTATGCTAATTAATAAATGAATAGTTTATATTCATAAATAGAATAAAATATTTTAAAGGTTTTTAAGTGAGTCTATTTACTAAACTTTTTCTTACTATTTCTTTGATTATGGGATTGTTTTTTAGTATTACAGTTACTTATATCATATTCGTTCAAAGTGATTTGTTAACAAAAAAACTGAATAATAAAATTGAATATAATAATAAACTGTATATTAAACCAGTGACTCAAGCACTTTATGAGATGAATAATGAAATGCTGTTAATCACACTTACTGCTTTATATGGAGATGAAGAAATTACAGAAATTACCCTGCGTGGTATTAACTCCATTATTAATATAAATTTAAATAATAAAACAAATAATAATAAAAATTTAATTATTAATAAATCTACACTTTCTTTTAACTCTTTTAATTTAGGTGAATTAAAAATTTCGTATACAAAAAGTATAATCAATGAAAAAATTAAAAGAATTAAAGATAATATTCTTCAGTTTTCAATTCTTTTGTATTTTTCCCTTCTTATTACAATACTACCAATAATATATAGTTTTATAAAACCTATTAAAAAACTAATTGCTGTTACGACAGAAATTTCATCTGGAAATTTAGACTCCCAAATAGATATTAATAGAAAAGACGAAATAGGTTTATTAGCAAACAAATTTAAACTTATGCAAACATCAATAAAAGATCAACAATTAAGCCTGAAAAAACAAATCATATTTCGTGAATTATTAATGAATACCGTTAATATTCCTATTTTAATAAAAGATAAAAAAAGAAAAATTATTGATTGTAACAGTTCATTTGCAAGTTTTTGTGGAAAAAATAAAAGTGATATTATTGGAAAAAACATACAATATTTATTTGGTGATAAAAATACAGAAGAAACAAATAGTATTGACACTGAATTGCTTAAAAAAGGTGGTTCTAATTATTCTACTATAAAATTGCCAAATGCTAAAAATGAATTAAGAGATATTATTATTTATAAAAACACCTATAAGGATATTCACAATAATGTAGAATGGATAGTGGGAAGTTATTTTGATATTACAGATATTAACAAAGCTAAAGAAAAAATAGAAAACTTCAATATTGAACTTAAAAAGAAAGTATATGAGAGAACCGTGGAACTTGAAGAGTCAAACCATGAATTAGAGATATCCTTAGAAAACCTAAAACAAACACAAGATAAATTAATTGAATCTGAAAAAATGGCAAGTTTGGGCGGTTTAGTTGCAGGCATAGCACATGAACTAAATACTCCCATAGGTATTGGAATTACTGGTTCTAGTCACTTCTTAGAACTTACAAAAGATATTATAAAAAAATTTGAAAACAAAGATATGAGTCAAAATGATTTTATAGAGTATACAAATGATAGTTATGACCTTGCACATTTAATATACTTAAATTTGAAGAAAAGTAACCATCTTATTAAAAGTTTCAAACAAATATCAGTCGATCAAACAAGTGAAGAAAAACGAAGCTTTGAACTTAAGAATTATATTGATGAAATTTTAATAAGTATAAACAGTGTACTAAGAAAAAGAAATATAAAAGTTATTGTTAGTGCAGAAGAATCAATATCTTTAGATTCCTACCCTGGAGCTATTTCTCAAATTATTACTAATTTAATTTTTAATTCTTTAAATCATGCTTATGAAGAAAATGAAGATGGTCTTATTCGTATAGAGTTAACAAAAGAGAAGAAAAAAATACGTATTGTTTATAAAGACTACGGTAAAGGCATAAAAAAAGAAAACCTAAATAAAATATTTGATCCTTTTTTTACTACCAATCGAAATAAAGGGGGAACAGGATTGGGGCTAAATATTATTTATAATATTATTACCACTCAGCTAAAAGGTAATATCTCTTGTGATAGCCAAGAAGGTGCAGGGGTTAAATTTATTATAGACTTTTAATATTAATACCTTGACTTAATTCTTATGTTTACAAATATTGTTTCTTTTGTATTCTTAAGAATTAAACCTATACTTTTTTTACACTAATTTGTAAACATAGAAAAAAGTTTTATTCCTCTAAAATTTAGGAGTATGTCCTTTAATGTTGTACTACCATCTTTTAAATACCTCACTTTGTTAAAACCCAAGGCTTTTAGTTTTTCTAGAAAATTAAGAGATGTAATCCTTTTTTGGGAAGAAAGAACAAAAATACTGTCTTTTTTGTATGTATTAAAATCAATTTTTGAAACTTTAAACTCTAGAATACCTTGAGAAATACTTTGAAAGTTTTTAACATTCACTGTGTTTTTATTCCATGTAGATTTTTTTCCTAATTCAATTACATATATTGTATTGCTTTTTATCATTTTTTCTAGTTCTTTTTGTTCCATTAAAAATGTTTCATTTGCATGTACTGAAGATATTGATATGAACAGAAATATTGTTTGTAATAATTTAATTTTCATTTTTTAACCTTTTGATATTTTTTACTAAATTAATTTAATTTGTGTTATCCTAACATGAAACTGGACTTCTTCCAAGTGACAAATTATTAAAAATATCAAGGACAGATTATGTATCTTATAAATCAATCAAATAAAACTCCTTTACATTTACAGCTGTATGCACAAATAAAAAAAGACATTATTGATAATTACAAAGTAGGGGATAAACTACCTTCTCTTAGAAAATTAGCCTCTGTTTATAATTTAAGCAGAACCACAGTAGAGAGTGCTTATTCGCAACTAGTAGTAGAAGGATATATTGAAAGTTATCCTAAAAAAGGGTATATAGTAGAAGACATTAATGCCAGTGTTTTTAAAAGTAATATCAAGATAGAAGAAGTGCAAGATAAAAAAGAAAGTTTTTTATACGATTTTAATCCCGTAGCTCTTTGTAAAAATAATTTTCCTATTAAAATCTGGAAACGTTTATTTAATAAATATATTGATGAAAGTCTTGATTTCGGATCTTACCATAATGGGCAAGGAGAAGAGGGTTTGCGCGTACAAATCGCAAAATATATTAATAAATCAAGAGGGGTTAATTGTTCTGCTAATCAAATAGTTATTGGCTGTGGATTTACACATTCAATGGAAGTATTAGCTAAGTTATTAGATGACAGGTATACCACTTTATCCATTGAAAATCCTGGATATAATATGGCAAAAAATGCATTTCTTTCCCATGGTTATGATATAAAAAAAGTTTCTATAGATAAACATGGAATTAAGGTTGATGAATTAGAGAAACAGAATTCACGCTTAGTTTATGTAACTCCTTCTCATCAATATCCAACAGGGGTTACTATGCCTGTATCAAATAGGTATAAACTACTTGCGTGGGCAGATAAAAACGATGGTTTTATTATAGAAGATGATTGTGATAGCGAATTAAGTTATGTAAATAGACCCGTACCTTCTTTACAAGGTTTAGACAAATCAAACAGAGTGATTTATATAGGAACGTTTTCAAAGTCCTTGTCTGCGTCTTTTTTGCGTGTTAGTTATATGGTATTACCTAAACCCTTGCTTGAGATATATAAGAATCATTATACGCGAGTTTTTTCTACTGTTCCTTTAATGTTACAAATAACCTTGGAGAAATTTATAAGTGAAGGACATTGGGATAAACATTTAAGAAAAATTAGAACCATTAATAGAAAAAAGCATAATTTAATGAAATCTCTCTTAGAGGAAAAACTAGGGGAGAGTGTAAAAATAGAAGCACAAGGTGCAGGTTTAGCAATACTTATTAATCCTAATGTAGCTATGAATCTTTCTAAACTAAAAACCTTAGCAAAAAAACAAAGAATAAAGCTTTATTTTGCAAAAGATGTTTGTGGAGGAGATTGGGATGCCATTAGAATGGGTTTTGCTGTTTTTAAGGAAGAAGAATTAGAGCCTGCTTTAGAGATGTTTTCACGTATTTGGCATGAAGCAAGAGAATAAAGTCTAGTAGGTGATTATAAAATATTTTACATTATATAAAAATAATAACGTAAAATATTTAATATAATGTAAGTTACTTAATACTAATATTATTTATACTGCTTTTATAAAAGGGTATTTTATGAATTTTATTACTGTAAAACTAAATGCACTTATATTTATTTTTTCCTTTTTCTTGTTTGTATTATTATTCTCATATAGCAGTTATAAATTTATTATTAATGATTCTTTGGAGCTGGAAAAAAAACAAAATCTTAATAATGTTAATACAATCGTAAATAGCATGAACCATAATCTTGAACACATCACAAAAATAACAAATGATTATAGTAAATGGGATGATACGTATGCTTTTATGATAGATGGAAATAAAGATTATATTAATGAAAACTTTAGAGAAGGAACGAACACACTAGAACTTTTAGATGCAAGTTTTATAATTTATTTAAATAAAAAAAACAAGGTTCTTTTCTCAAAATATCAAGAGAAAGTTTTAGAAAAGAATAATAAAGATTTTGAAAAAATACTTACAAATAAATTTTCTATGCTTAACTCTACTAGTACGATTATAAAGTATAATTCTCTTTTTATGTATATTGTAAAAGCGGAGGTTTTAAAAAGTGATTTTACAGGTAGTGTTCAAGGTTGGATATATAGTGGAAAGGTGATAACGAATAAAAACATAAATCACATATCAACAGTATTTAAAAGTATTAAACTCTCAGAGTATCTTTTTAGCAAAGAAAATTACGAAATATCATTGTCTTTGTTGAAAAATATTAAATTTAACGCTCAACTGTTTGATAAAGAATTGATTAATACTATTGCTTTTTATGATGTATTTAATCATTCAGTATTTTCTATTATTACAAAAAGTGACAGAGAACTCATTAATAATTCTGAAAAAACAATTTTCATTCTAGATTCTTTCACTGCTTTTTTTCTCTTTATT
This sequence comes from Campylobacteraceae bacterium, assembly GCA_013215945.1. Classification (NCBI taxonomy): domain Bacteria; kingdom Pseudomonadati; phylum Campylobacterota; class Epsilonproteobacteria; order Campylobacterales; family Campylobacteraceae; species Campylobacteraceae bacterium. The sequence continues at coordinate 140,039 of JABSOM010000009.1, read as the reverse complement.
ATTACATTAATAATTTATAAAAGTCAAAAAGTATTAATAAATTATAATAAACTGCTTGAAATAAAAGTGAACAGAAGAACCCATCAATTAAGTAAAAGCTTACGAAAACTGCAAACAAGTAATAAAAAACTTTATACCTTAGCGAATATAGATACTTTGACGAAAATATGCAATAGACGGAGTTATTTTAATAAAAGTGAGAAGTTATTAACACAAGCTATAAAAGAGAATAAAACTTTTTATGTTTTAATGATTGATATAGATCACTTTAAAAAAGTGAATGATACTTATGGACATGCTATTGGAGATAAGGTTTTGATTGAGTTTTGTATGATTATTAATACTGTAATTAGTGATGAGGTTTTTGCTAGAATTGGTGGGGAAGAGTTTTGTATCACTTTTTTTAATACAGAAGAAGAAAAGATTAATACAATTTCTGAAAATATAAGAAAAGCATGCGAACAAGCAAGTATAAAAATAAATGACAAAAAAATTAAATTTACTATCTCTTTGGGTCTGAGTTCAAGAGCAGAATATACAAATATTGATGATATTTTATGTGTGTGTGATGAACTTCTTTATAAAGCAAAAGATGGAGGAAGAAATCGATTGGTTCGATCTTCTCCCCATTCCAATTGATATTTAATTAAATATCTAAAATATCAAAATAATTTACTTCAACTTCTTTTGATAAATAAGATTGTAGTTTTTCCATAAGACCATTTTTTTTAATAAACTCAATATATTGTTGATGTTTTTCTTTATTTTCCCAAAATTCATCAATTGCCATACTTAAATTGTTTTCATTAAAATATACTTTAATATGCTTGCATCCATCAAAAGATCTTACATTGGGAAGATTCTCATCTAAAAAAAGAAGAAATTCTTTTTTTAGACTACTTTCTACATTTAAATTTAATACCACTTTAATACTCATATTTTTTCCTTGTTTTAAGATAAGAGTATTTTAGAGCAATAATAAAAACGAAACTACTCTTCTACGTTTAAAAATAACGTTTTTATGTCAAAGGTAGTTTTTTTGTTTTTGTTTGGGAGTGATATTGTATTTATTTTTGTAGGCTTTAATAAAATGTGAGATGTTTTCATACCCTAAATCACTGGCTATTTCACTTATTGTTTTATTCTCTTCTTTAAGTACTTTATTGGCATGTTGCATTTTTAAGTTTATTAAAAATTGATGGGGAGTTGTATGGTAAATTGTTTTAAAATCTCTGTGAAAAGATGATAAAGAACGCCCAGATAAAGTTGCAAAATCTTGAATAGAAAAATTGTTGAGATAATATCTTTTCATTAGTGAACTAATGTTTCTTTTGTCTTTGTACGTATTATTGTAACTTAGAAAATCTTGAAGTCTTTTATGTGTATCTTCATTATCGATTAAATATAAAAACTCAAGTATTTTAATTTCCAAAAAATTGGATGAATGTTGCATTGTTTTACTCGTATTTTTTAATGTTTTAATATACTCATCTATTGTTAGGGTAGAAGGCATTTTATAAAATGTTTCTTTATTTTTGGGACTGTGTTTGACCTTTTTTTGTTTTGACAAAAATGTTTCAATGATATCATCATCTAAAAAAAACATATATGCCTCTAATTGTTTATTGTTTTTTATAAAATCTGATATTAAATAATTGTCTTTAGGCAAAAAAAGTAAGTCTTTCTCTTTTATTTCTATTGATTTACAATCATAGGAAGTAATGGTTTCAATACCTGCTATATTATAGATTATTACATGACTTTGAGTATAAAACTCTACATTAATTAAATTTTCATTAATGCATTTATGTAATATTCCAGTATTTTTAATAAAAGGAAAAAGGCTTTTTACTTTTGGCATATTTTTTAAACCCTGGGGTAAAATTAACGTTTCATGCGAAGAATAAGTAAAAGTATTTTCATTTTTTATCATGAAAAAGTATACTAAAAAAATTGGAATATTTTATATATATCTATACTAAATAAATTATTTTATTTAGTATAGATATTTTTCTTAATGAAGAACGTTCTAAATAGATGGATATAAGGGCAAAGGAATAAGAGTGAACATAAATCACTGCTTTAGTTATTCAATGTTTTCTTATAAAAACCAGAAGTTTAAACTTACTGCTGCATAAGTTGAGTGAAATTTGTACCCGTATTTTAATTCATGTTATAAAAATATCATAAACTTTAGTTACAATCCTTATAAAATAATAATTTATATATTTTATAAGGATAATAATTAATGAACATATATGTTTTGATAGTTATGGCAGTTCTTTTTTGGTCTGGAAATTTTGTATTAGGTAGATTAGTTAGCCCAGAAATTGAACCTATGCAATTGGCACTTTTTAGATGGGGTTTGGTTTTAATTTTATTACTTCCATATATATTTTTACACCAAAAAGTCATTTTTCCTGCAATCAAAAATAACTTTCTTATTCTAGTTTTATTGTCTTTTTTAGGAGTGACTGGTTTTAATACCATTTTATATTTTGGCTTACAAGAAACAACGGCTACAAATTCCTTGTTAATTAATTCGTCTATTCCTATTATAATTATTGTATTGAATACTCTTTTTACAAAAGAGCCTATTTCTTTTAATCAAATAATTGGAGTTTTTTTATCCACTCTTGGGGTGATATTTTTGGTTATAAAAGGGGATATCTCTAATTTAATTAATTTTGAATTTAACAAAGGCGATTTTTGGGTTATCTTATCATCAATTACTTGGGCTACTTATTGTATTTTAGTAAAATACAAACCGAATAAATTAAAAGCATTTGAGTTTATTTCAATTATTACTCTTTTAGGTTTTATTATGTTGTTTATCCTTTATTTTTTAATGGGAAATACTGTTCATTTTAACTTTTCATCTACTGTATACACCTCTATTCTTTATATGGCAATATTTCCTTCTTTGTTTTCTTATTATTTATGGAACAGAGGAATCATGGAAATAGGTGCAAATAAAACGGGGCAAGTAACGCATATTATGCCAATATCAGGAAGCATTTTGGCTTATATTTTTTTAGGAGAAAACCTAGAGCGATACCATTTTTATGGCATTGTTTTTATAGCAATTGGTATTTACATATCTTTATTTTATAAAAGCAAAAAATCTTCATAGTTTGATAAAACACAGATTATATGTATTTTATAATCTGTTTAATAAAAAATGTTTTTAATGATACTTTTGCATTTGATATTTTTATTAGGAACTTAGTTTAATATTAATCCCATTTTTCCTACATTTATTTATTATATAATTTTAATCTAAGCGATATTTTTTTATTGCTATCTTAAATCAATAGGTAATTAATAGTATGCGTAAAATATTATTCTTTCTTTCTTTTACAATATTTTTATTTGCAAATGAGAATAAACTTTTTTTAAATGATGAAGAATTAAATTGGATTAAAAACAACCCTGTAGTAAAAGTGGGTGCAAAAGAAAAATGGGCACCTTTTAGTATGTATGTTAGGGGTAGACATGAAGGTTTGAGTTCAGATTATCTAAAAATAATTTCAAGAAAAACAGGTTTGAAGTTTAATTATATTTTTGATTCATGGAATAATCTTGAAGAAAAAATTATAGCTTCTGAAATTGATATTATACCCGCAGCCTATTTTGATGAAAAAATAAAAAAACATGTTTATTTCTCCAGTCCTTATCTTTCAATTATAGATTACTTTTTTGTTCATAAAAGTATAAAAGCGCTTGATTTTTCAGACTTAAAAGGTTTGACGCTAGCGCTTCCTAAGGGTTATTTCCGTATTGATTTAATTAAAAAAGAAATGCCATATTTGGAAATTATGGAAACAAAAAACCTTTCTAGTGCTATTTCTGCAGTTTTAGAGAGAAAAGCAGATATTCTTTTTGGCTCTTATTCTGCTCTCTCACATTTAATGAGAAAACACTCCATTTTAGAAATTGTTCCTTTTAAAGAAAACCCTTTTAATAGTGGAAGTGATTTACATATTATTACTTCAAAGAAAAAACCTATTTTAGCTTCCATCATAGAAAAAACGCTTAAAAGTATTAGTGAAGTAAGTAAAAAGAAAATTTATAATAATTGGTTAATCGATAGAACTGATTTAGAACATAAATTGAGATTATCAAATATAGAAAAAGAGTGGTTATCAAATCATCCTGTGCTAAATTTTGCAGGGGATCCTAATTGGTTTCCTTTTGAAGCTTATGATAGTAGAGGAGAGTATATTGGGGTTGTATCTGAGTATTTAAATGAGATTACAAAAGCCACAGGTTTAAAATTCAATCATGTTATTACTGATTCTTGGAATGGTACGCTTGATCTTCTTAAAAAAAATGAAATTGATATTTTATCAGATACCACCGATGCAAAAAGAGAGAATTATATTTTTACTAAGAGTTATATGGAAAAAGATATTATTATTCTTATGAATAATAAACAAGGTTTTATTCAAGGTTTAGATTCAATTAAAGATAAAAAAATAGCACTTATTTATGAATATGGTTATATTGAAAAAATAAAAGATGCGTATCCTTATATTTCTTTTGTAACTGTTAATACAATAGAAGAAGCTCTTTTAGATATCGAAAATGGAAGAATAGATGCACTGGTTTCGACTTTACCTGTTGCTGCGTATTATATTACTAAAAATGGTTTAAATAATATAAAAATTGTAGGAAAAACGGAGTTTACTACAAAATTAGGTTTTGGTATAAGAAAAGAGCTGCTTCCTTTAGTGGGTATTTTAAATAAAATTATTGATTCTATTCCTTCACAAAAGAAATTTAAAATCATGGAAAACTGGGTGAATATTGATTATGTTGAAAAAATCAACTATAGGCTTTTTATAATCATTATTATTGTGTTGTTTTTAATTTTAATTTGGTTTTTAAATGTGAATAATAGAATGAATACTGAAATAAAACTCAGAATTGAACTGGAACATAATTTAAAACTATCCCAAAAAGAAGCAGAACGAGCCAATAAAAGTAAATCAGATTTTTTAACAAATATGTCTCATGAAATTAGGACTCCTTTACATGCTGTTCTTGGATTTACTGAGTTATTAGAAAAAACATCTCTTAATCCTGCTCAAAAATCCTACCTTTCTTCTATTAGTTCAAGTGGGGAAAATCTTCTTAAATTAATAAACGAAATTCTTGACCTATCAAAAATCGAGTCAGAAAAACTGCATATTGAAAAAAAACCAGTGGATATAAATAAATTGTTAAATGAAATATATAAAATGTTTTTATTACAAGCACAGGCAAAAAAACTTGATTTTGATTTAACATTTTCAAATAATATACCTAAACTTATTTTGAGTGATGAACAAAGAATTAAACAAATCATAATAAATTTACTTGCTAATGCAATTAAGTTTACTGAAAAAGGTTTTGTACAAATAGGAGTAGAAACAAAAAGAGACAAGCATAATAATCTTTCTTTGTTAATACATGTGCAAGACAGTGGGATTGGAATTCCTAAAAAAAATCAAGGACTTATTTTTAAACAGTTTGAACAACAAAAAGGTCAAGATGATTTAAAATATGGTGGTTCGGGATTGGGGCTTGCAATTTCAAAAAAACTGTCTTATAAATTAGGTGGTTTTATAAAACTTGAAAGTAAAAAAAATTCTGGTAGTCGTTTTACCTTATGTCTTGAAAATATTAATTGTGTTGAGCGTTCTCCTAAAAAAGAGAAAAGCTCTTTGGAATATATTTTTAGTCCTGCACATATTTTAGTTGTTGATGATGTTTTTTATAATAGAGAGTTAATTAAAGGTATGTTGCAAGACCAAGCTCTAAAAATAACGGAAGCAAAAAATGGCGCAGAGGCTTTGCAGTGTTTAGAAGACAATGAAATCGATTTAATTTTAATGGATATTCGTATGCCTCTTATGGATGGTTTTGAAGCGACCAAGTGTATACGAAATAATCCTAAGTATAAATCTTTGCCAATATTAGCAATTACTGCATCTGTCTTATATACAGAAAAAGAAATGCAAGAAAATTATGGTTTTGATAAACTTTTAACGAAACCAGTTTTACATTCAACCTTAATAGATAACTTAAACCTCTATTTAAAAAGCAGTATTATTGATACAGATAATACAGTAAAAGAAGTAAACAATACAATGAGTGAAGCCTTAAGAATAAAATATAAAGAAAGCTTTCTAGACGTAGTATGTGAACAAGAAAATAAGAATAATTTCTCCCAATTAAAAAAATTGGCCTTGGATATTTCAAACTTTTCAAAAGAAAACAAGTCTGAAATACTCTTAGGTTTATCCCAAAAATTAAAAGATGCAGTCTCTTCTTTTGATATTGATATGATAGAAATAAGTTTAAATGAACTCAAAACCCTAAGTATTAAAAGGAAAAAAGATGAAAATTTTAATAGTTGATGATTTAAGTAAGAATATTCAGTTTGTTGCTAATATCCTTTCCTCTTATGATTTGTCTTTTGCAAGATCAGGAGAAAAAGCCTTAGAATTAATAAAAAAAGAAAAATTTGATTTAATTTTACTTGATGTAATTATGGGTGGAATCTCTGGTTATGAAACCTGCATAGAATTAAGAAAAGTGGACGGTTATTCAAATATTCCTGTGATATTTTTGAGTGGAAATACTGATTTAGAAAACATAAATAAAGGTTTGAAAGCAGGGGGACAAGCCTATATTTCAAAACCCTTTACTAGTTATGAATTAATAAAGCAAGTGAATAATATTCTTACTGTTAAATAAATCACATTCGTTTTAGAAAAATTTAGCTTAAGCTTTTTTGTAAGTTTTTGCATTTATAAAAAAAATATTTGTTTACGTTCTTCTTTTAGCTCTTTTGTTTTACTTTCCCCCTTATTTCTACATTTAATTCTTTTATATTCCCTTTATTAATCCATTTAATTAGCTTATACTAAATACAGATTATTTTTTAGGAGTTAAGGAATGAGTGAGAATAGAATATTAAAAGCAGGTGATATTAAAACAAGTGAAGATGCATTATCTTTAATAAAACAACGTAATATAAAGCGTATTAAAGTAGCGGCTACGGATATTGATGGAATTTTAAGAGGGAAGTATATTTCTATCGTTAAATTTACTTCTATACTTGAAAGTGGTTTGGGTTTTTGTGATGTGATTTTTGGTTGGGATTGTCATGATGAATTGTACGCCAAAGATTCAGTTACTGGTTGGAGTACTGCTTTTCCTGATGCGCTTGGTACAATTGATTTAAGCTCATGTAGAGAACTTCCTTTAGAAGAAAACTCTTTGTTTTTTCTTTTAGATTTTGAAGGTAAAGAAATACATGCAAAAGTATGTCCAAGAACTATACTTAAAAATGTAATTAAACAAGGAAAAGAAATGGGTATTTCTTTTGATGCTTCTACAGAGTTCGAATTTTTTATGTTTAAAGAAACTCCTGCAAGTGTAAGAGAAAAAAACTATAAAAACTTAGAACATTTTACTCCTGGTATGTTTGGATATTCTGTTTTACGAAATTCAGTTGAAAGTGAGTTTTATCATGATCTTATGAATTTATGTTTGGATATGGATATGGAGATTGAAGGTTTACATACAGAAACGGGTCCTGGGGTATTAGAAGCTGCTTTAGTTTATGATGAATTATTAAAAACAGCCGATAAAGCAATACTGTTTAAAACATTCACAAAAGTTTTAGCGCAACAACAAGGATATATGGCTACTTTTATGGCGAAATGGTCAGGAGATTATCCAGGACAATCAGGACATCTTCATATTTCTGCTAAAGATGAAAATGGAAAATCTATTTTTTACGATGAAAATAAAGAAGATACTATTTCTGATGAAATGAGATGGTTCATAGGTGGGCAGCAAAAACTTATGCCAGAATTATTAGCAATGATAGCTCCTACTTGTAATTCATATACTCGTTTGATTCCAGGGTTTTGGGCACCTACTCAAGCTACGTGGGGAGTAGATAATAGAACATGTGCCCTACGAGCAATAACAGGAAGTCCAAAAGCACAAAGAGTTGAATACAGAGTAGCTGCTGCTGATATTAATCCTTATATTGCGCTTGCAGCTGCTGTAGGAAGTGGTTTATGGGGAATAAAAAATAAAATTGAACCTACTTCTTCTATTGCTGGAAATGCTTATGATGTTGATATGGGGAGAGAGTACTCTTTTCCAAAAACATTGGATCAAGCTGCAGATCGTTTAAAGAATTCAAAAATTGCCAGAGAAATTTTTGGAGATGTTTTTGTTGATCATTATTCTTATACCAGAGAACATGAAGCGTCTGAACAATTAAAAGCAATTACTGATTGGCAATTAAACAGATATTTTGAAATTATTTAAGAAAAGAAGGAAAGATCATGAGCACATTTAAAACAATTAGCCCTATTGATGGCACAGTATATGTAGAAGAAAACTTGCACAGTATAAAGGATATTGATACTGTTTTAGAAAAAGCTGGTTTAGCACAAAAATTATGGCAAGACGTATCTTTAGAAACAAAAAAAGAATGTATACAAAAGTTTATTGATATTTTAGTTTCGCAAGAAGATGAAATAGCAGAAGAATTGACTTATCAAATGGGAAGACCAATATCACACACACCTTTTGAGATAAAAGGCTTTAAACAAAGAGCTGATTATTTAATGAAAATTGCCCAAGAAAATCTGAAAAGTCATTATCCAGAGAGTATTGAAGGTTTTGATCGTTACATAGAAAAATTGCCCTTAGGAAGAGTGTGTATTTTAAGTCCTTGGAATTATCCTTTTTTAACGTCTGTTAATGTATTAATTCCTGCTTTATTAGCTGGAAATGCTGTGATATTAAAACACTCAGCACAAACACCCCTAGTAGCAAAAAGGTATAAAAATGCTTTTGATGAAGCAGGTTTACCAAAAGATTTATTCTCAATTTTATATTTAGATCATAAAAATACTGCTTTGATGTTAGCAGATGAAAGAGTAGATGCTGTATTTTTTACAGGCTCAGTTAAGGGAGGACTTGCTGTTCAAGAAGCTATAAAAGATAAGTTTGTTCCTTGTGGGCTGGAATTAGGTGGTAAAGATCCAGCTTATGTAAGAAAAGATGCGGATGTATCAAATGCCGTTGAGAATTTAGTCGATGGTGCTTTTTTTAACTCAGGACAATCGTGTTGTGGAATTGAGAGAATTTATGTACATGAAGATGTATATGATGCTTTTGTTAAACAATTTGTAGAAATTACAAAAACCTATAAATTAGGGAACCCTTTAGATAAAGAAACTAATTTAGGCCCAATGGTTAAAACAAGTGCGAGTAATTATGTAAGAGAACAAATAAAAGATGCCTTAAGTAAGGGTGCTAAATCTTTAGTTAGTGAGAGTTTATTTGAAAACTCTAAAGAAGGAACACCTTATTTATCTCCTCATGTATTGGTTGATGTAAATCATACTATGAGTGTAATGAAAGAAGAAAGTTTTGGTCCTGTTATTGGCATTATGAAAGTAACAAATGATGAAGAAGCAATTGATTTAATGAATGACAGTGATTTTGGACTTACTGCATCTATTTGGTCTTCAAATGTACAAGAGTCAAAAGAATTATCAAAGAAAATAGAAACGGGCACTGTTTTTCTAAACAGATGTGATTATTTAGATCCTGCTTTGGCGTGGACTGGTGTTAAAAATACAGGACGAGGTGTTTCCTTGTCTGCTTATGTATATGACTCAGTAACCAGATTAAAATCTATTCATTTTAAACTATAAGCTTTGCTTATAGTTTAAAACAAAAAACAAAAATTATAAGGAAATAAAATGTCTAAAAGAAAAGCAACAAATTGGAATTATCCTACCTCTATATGGTTTGGGCATGAAAGAACAAAAGATATTGTAAAAGCATGTGAACATTTAAATATAAAAAATCCATTAATTGTTACCGATGAAGCTTTGGTTAATCTTCCTATTATTGAAGATTTGAAAAATCCTTTAAAAAATGAAAATATTGCATTTACACTTTTTTCAGATGTTCAAAGTAATCCAAGTGCTAAGAATGTAGAAGATGGGGTTAAAGTATTTAATGAGAATGCCTGTGATGGCGTAATTGCATTTGGTGGAGGATCTGCTTTAGATGCAGGTAAAACAATTGCTTTTATGTCAGGGCAAAGCTTAAGTATTTGGGATTTTGAAGATGTAGGAGATAATTTTTTACGTGCAAACATAGAAGGAATTGCTCCTATTATTGCAATACCTACGACTTCAGGTACTGGATCTGAAGTAGGACGAGCAAGCGTCATTACAAACAGTGAAACGCATGCGAAAAAGATTATTTTTCATCCTTTAATGCTTCCTTCTTTGGTTATTTTAGATCCTAATTTAACCTATGGTTTACCAAAACATATTACTGCTTGGACAGGAATAGATGCATTGGTTCATTCTCTTGAAGCCTATTTTGCACCCGGTTTTCATCCTATGGCAGATGGAATTGCACTTGAGGCTATTTCTTTAATTAAAAACAATTTAGTGCCTGCTTATGAAAATGGAAACAATGAAAATGCAAGAGCCAATATGCTCGTAGCTGCAATGATGGGAGCTACTGCTTTTCAAAAAGGTTTGGGTTCTGTTCATTCAATTGCTCATCAACTAGGAGGTTTATTTAACACCCCTCATGGTTTAGCAAACTCTATTATTTTACCCTATGCATTAAGACAAAATAAATCAGCTATACAAGATAAAATGAAAAAATTATGTGTCTTTTTAGATATTGAAAATCCATCTTTAGATAGTTTTATTGCTTATATTATTGATTTACGACAAACCTTGGGAATTCCTTCCAATTTAAGTGAAGCAAAAATCAGTGATGATCGTGCCGATGAAATTGGCGTTTTAGCTTATGCTGATCCATCAACTGCCTCGAATGCAAAAAAACTTGAAATAGAAGACTTAACTGTTTTGTTTAAAGCAGCACATAGCGGTAATTACGATTTGTTAAAAGATTATTAATGAAAAAACTATTAATTATTGAAGGTAATACGGATAAAGACTCTTTAAATATTCAAAAATTCAAGGGTCTTTCTTATGTTCCTTTATTTACAAAATCCATAGAAATTATTGGTGAATATCAAATAGATGCACTTTATCCAACCAGAAATGATTTTGAACAAATAAGTATAAAAGATTTACAAAAGTATGACGGAATTTTATGGACGGGTTCTGGACTTAGTGTTAATGAAACACCCAATTTAGTACAGCCTCAAATACAATTGTGTAAAAATGCTTTTGAATCAAAAGTTCCTATGTATGGATCTTGTTGGGGCTTACAAATAGCTGTGGTAGCAGCTGGTGGAAAAGTTGCAAGTTTTGAAGCAGGGTATGAAATAGGAATTATGAAAAAATTGACATTAACAAAAGAGGGTAAAGAACATTATTTATTTAAAAATAAGACTGAGCCTATATCTTCCTTTTGTGTGCATAAAGATTATATAGAAGAACTTCCTTTAAACAGTACTTTATTGGCTTTTAATGAATTTTGTCCTGTTCAAGCTTTGGAAATTAACTATAAGGGTGGTACTTTTGTTGGTGTTCAATATCACCCTGAATTTGATGTCAAACAAATGTTATCAACCTTTGAGCGCTTAGAAGAAAAATTAATACAAAGTGCATATTTTAAGAACAATGAAGCGTATAACACGGAAATAACAAACATGAAAAAAGAGATTTTAAATAAAAAAGATTTTTATAACAATGATCTTTACCGTTTATTAGAAATTTCTAATTGGCTAAAAAATTTAGAAAAATAAACATATAAAAGGAGAAAAATATTGCAAAATAAGGGCGGCTTTGAATGTAATGTTCAAGATAATTTTAATTAAATAAAGGAATGAAATGAGTACAAATCATATTGATCAAGAATATTTGGCTAAAAGACAGTTGAAAAAAGGAACAGCAGGTTGGATGTTGTTAGCAGGTTTAGGAATTTCCTATGTAATTTCAGGAGATTTTGCAGGCTGGAACTTCGGTATTGCAGAAGCAGGATGGGGTGGTTTTGCTATTGCTGCTGTTTTAATGGCAATAATGTATATTTGTCTGGTACTGTCTTTGGCTGAGATGTCAGCTGCAATTCCAGCTGCTGGTGGCGGATATAGTTTTGCTAGGCAAGTTATGGGACCAGCTGGAGGATATTTAACTGGTTTTGCCATACTAATTGAGTATGCATTAGCACCTGCGGCTATTGTTATTTTTATAGGATCTGCAGTAGAAGCATTATTGGGTATTAATGGGCCCTTAGTATATGCATTGTTTTATGCTGTTTTTATTGCTATTCATTTATATGGAGTAGGAGAAGCGCTTAAATCAATGATGGTGATTAGTGCACTTGCAGTATTTGCAATTATTGCAACGGCTGTAGCACTTATTGGACAGTTTGATGTTAATAACTTATTTGATATTGCAGTATCAACAGAAGCTTACGGCGCTAGTGAATTCTTACCTTATGGTTGGTATGGTGTTTGGGCTGCATTGCCTTTTGCTATGTGGTTGTTTTTAGCTGTTGAAGGTGTTCCTTTAGCTGCCGAAGAAGCAGAAAACCCTGCAAAAGATGTACCAAAAGGAATTATTGCTGCAATGATATTTTTACTTTTTACAGCAGTAATTGTAGTAGTTTTAACAGCAGGTGCTGTTGGTTCTGATGTTATTGGGAAAAGTGCAGTTCCTTTGGTTGATGCTCTTAGTTTAAGTGGATATTCTTCTTTAGCAACTGTTGTAAATGTATTAGGACTTGCTGGTTTAGTTGCCTCATTTTTCTCAATTATTTATGGTTACAGTAGATTGGTATTTGCTCTATCACGTGCAGGATATTTACCTCAATTTTTATCATTAACAAGTAAGCGAAAAGCACCAACATGGGCTTTAATAATTCCAGGATTATTAGGATTTGCAGCTTCTTTAAGTGGAGAAGGGGATTTAATGTTAGGTATGGCAGTTGTTGGAGCTACTATATCATATGCATTAATGTCTTTAAGTCATATTCTTTTACGAATCAAACAACCTGATATGCCAAGACCTTATAAAACACCAGGTGGGGTATTTACTTCTGGAATTTCTTTGGTATTATCACTTATTGCTTTAACAGGTGTTTATGCATATGATCCAAAAGCATTCTTTTATACGCTTGTATTATATGTAATTGGTGCTTTATACTATTTCTTATATTCTAAGAATAGATTGGTAGCAAAAACAGCAGAAGAAGAATTTGAAATGTTAGCGCAAGCAGAATCAGATTTAGGTAGTACAAACGAAGATAACTCAGATGAAGCAGTTCCAGTAACTGTAAGAAACTAAATATTATTCATACATATCCTTTTTTAAGGGATATGTTTTGAATATCTTGCCTGTTTATAAATTAAAATTTCTAAACAATAAAAATCTAAAAAATCTTGCACTCTGTAAGTAATATTAACAAATACAAATGATATTATAAATAATATTTCCTTAGATAATGAGGTGAATATATTTAATATTCTTGGCTATAAATCAACACAATAATCACAGATAAATTTTAAAATTTAATGTGAAAATACACTATAAATACATTTAATTTGAATATACTATAAATAAAAAGTAGCTAGATGAAAAAATTTAGTAGTTTGAAAATTTTATATATAGATGATGAAGACAGTGTAAGAAAAAGTGCCATTGATCTTTTAGAATTTTATTTTGATAATATTTATCAAGCACATGATGGTGTAAGTGGTATTGAGATGTACAAAAAATGTAAACCAGACATCATTATTACAGACATACATATGCCAAATCTAAATGGCCTTGAAATGGTACGAAAAATAAGAGAAGAAGATCAAGAAACTAAAATTATAGTAATGACTGCTTTTTTAAAAACGCCTTATTTATTAGAAGCTATGGATTTGGGTTTAATAAAATACTTAGTAAAACCGGTGATTGAAAATGAATTATTAATTACTTTAAAATCATGTATTACAGATGTAAGCCAAAAAAGAAATGTTTTTAATTTAGGAGATGGATTTAAATTTGATACGCTAAATAACAATCTTTTTTTATTTAAGGAGCAAATATTTCTTTCTAAAAAAGAACATGTTTTTCTTAAAATGTTACTTATTAATCATGACAGAGTAGTCTCATATTCTGAATTGTCAAATTCAATTTGGGATGGAATAATGAGTGAAGATGCTATTCGTTCTATTGTAAAAGATATTAGAAAAAAGATTACAAAAAATGTCATTAAAAATGTTTCTGGTATTGGCTATAAAATTGTTTTAGAGGAAAATTAGTGTTAAAAAGTATTTTTATTATTTTGCTCTTTTTTACTACTTTAAGTGCGAGTTATATTAAAAATATTTGGATATTGGAAATGGATACTATTAATACAAGTATTGAAGATATAAGAATATCAAATAACTTTAAAAAAATCACTTTACCTTTTATCCAACACAGTAAAAAATCATATTTTATAAAATTTATTCTAGATGAAGGACGCTTCCAAAACGAAGATTATATCATCTCTTTTAATTCTTTTCTTTCCCAAATACGTTTAGAAAACAATGATATTTTTTCTAATAATATGAATGGTTTTTCTCCTCTTATTTTATTAAGACCCAATGATATCTCAAAAACTTTTTTTCTGAAGCTTGAAAATAACAAGGCTTATATAAATTTAGATATTAAGGTTTCTTCCTTAAACGATTATCTTGAAGAACAAACATTAAAAAAGATATTTCATGGTTTTTCTTATGGAATAATTTTTGCAAGTTTTCTTCTTTATTTAGTGTTTTATTTTTTTAATCAAAAAAAGAGTTATTTGTTCTGTTCCCTTACGCAATTAATGATTTTAGGAATGTTGATAGTTGAAATAAATATTTTTGATAAAAATTATGAGTATGTTATCATTATTCTCTTTTATTTATTTTCATTGTTTTCTAATCTTTTTGTTCAGTATTTTTTTCATACTAAAAAAGAATATATTTTTTTAGATAAAATATTAAAACTTGTTATTCTTATAAACACACTTCACTTATTCATTGTTTTGGTTTTTGATAATAATACAATATACGATTATATACCGTATTCCACTTCTTGGAGTATATATTTATTGTTAGCAATGATTTCTTTGTTTAAAGGAAATAAAGCTTCTGTTTTCTTTTTACTTGCATGGGCTGCTTTAATTCTAAGCTCTTTAACAATTGAAGTACAGCTGTTATATTTAAATAATGAACTTATTTTTAATGCAGAAAATTTAGTTTATTTTGTATTGGCTTTTGAATCAATTTTGATACTTTGTATTTTGCCCTATAAATTTAAAATATTAAAAAAAGAATATATTAAGCAGAGAGAAATCATATATCATCAAAATAAATTGGCTTCGATGGGAGAAATGATTGAAAATATTTCTCATCAATGGAAACAACCCCTTACCCAATTATCATTCATCATAATGGCTATTAAAACAGCTTTTAATCATAATAAACTATCACTAGAATACTTAGAAAACAAAACAGAAGAAGCGTCGAATCAATTGAGATTTATGTCAAATACAATAACCGATTTTTCAAATTTTCTTAGTTTAAAAAAAGAGAAAGAATCTTTTTTTATTGTTGATGAAATTAATCGTGTTATTTCTTTGATTCAGGACAGTTTTACATTCTTTTCTATTACGCTTGAAGTTAATTGTGATGAAAATCATTTGTTGAGGAATTACAAGGGTGAATTATCACATGTGATTTTTAATTTATTAAACAATGCAAAAGATGCTTTTTCAAAAAAGAAAATCAAGAATGCAAAAATTATAATAAACATAAAAAAAGATGAGAATAATCTGTTTATTTTTATAGAAGACAATGCTGGAGGAGTGGATCCAAAGATTGAAAAAAAAATCTTTGAACCTTATTTTACAACAAAAGAAAATGGTTTAGGAATAGGTTTATATATGTCTAAAAAAATAATAGAAGAAAGTATTCTTGGTAAACTGACTTATAAAAATAAAGAAAACGGTGCAAAGTTTTGCATTTTTCTTCCACTATCTCCTTCTTCGTAAAACTAAAGACTGTTCTTATTATTTGTGATAAATTGGCGATAGTTTTTAAAAAATTAGCGCAAGTAATACAAAAGAACTTATCATATAAAGTATTGGAATTTTAAAAACTCTTAAAATAATAAGACCTATTAATGCTTGTATTGAATCGTAATATGAATGTATGGCACTTGGATAAAGTGTTGTAATCAAAACAGCGCTTAATAAACTAACAACTGCTGCATTTACTCCTGCAACTGCATTCAAGATATTTTTTTGTTTGGATATGCTTTGAAAACTTTCTTTAAAACTAAGTATAAGTAAAAAACCAGGTAAAAAAACAGCAAGTGTTGCAAGAAGTGATCCTAAAAAAACAGATTCTTTAAAATAGCTACCCCCTAAATAAGAAGCAATACTAAACATAGGGCCTGGTACTGCTTGTGCAAAAGAGTAAGCCAGTATAAAATTTTCATCACTAATAAGAGGTGAGAGCTGTTCTTTTAATAAAGGAAGTACAACATGTCCTCCCCCAAATACCATAGAACCTGCAGAAAAAAATTCGCTAAAAAGTTTTATTTCATTGTTTAAGTAACTAAAAAAAGGAAGAATAAAAAAGAAGAATAAAAACAGCATAAAAGGAAAAAAATGAATCTTTTTTTTCAAGACTGTTTTTTCTTTTGTTCTTTCTTTTAAAAAAACACTGCTTATGATAGCTGCTGTTATTAAAACAATAAATTGTACATACAAAGAAGTAAAAAAAATCAAGATGAGCGTTGAGCATACAAAAATAAATTTTGTTGTTTTATTTTTGCAAAAGTTTTTAAACATTGTAATTATAGCGTCGCTTACTATGACTAAAGCAAATAATTTAAGCCCTGTTATTATATTGCTGATAAGAATGTTTTCATTTTGGGAGATATTGAATATTGCAAGTATATAAAGTAAAATAAAAGAAGGAAAAGTAAAAGCTACAAAAGCGGCAATTCCACCCATTAAACCACCTTTTTCTAAACCAATACAAAAACCTACTTGAGAAGAACTAGGGCCTGGAAGAAAATGACTTAAAGCAACAAGTTTAGAATATTCTTCTTCCTCCAGCCATTTTAGTTTTTCAACAAATGTTTTTCTAAAATATGCTAAATGAGCGATTGGACCACCAAAACTTACTAATCCAAGAAGAAAAAATTGGTAAAATATATTTATTATATTATTCACATGAAACCTTATTTAATCATTTTAAGTCAAGAGTGTAGCTTTGTTTAATTACATATGGTTTACATTATGTTTTTAATAATTTCTTAGTTTTTACCTTAAGCTAAATAATATCATTAAAAAATAGCTTACATTATTTTAATAAGTATGGTTTAATACTTCTTGGAAGATAATATTGCATATAATCAGAAGGATTTATTATGAATAAATACGATGAATTAGATGTTATCTGTTCCCAAATATTAAATGAGAGTGATTTAATAATAGATGATGAAATATACGAACGCCTTATCAAAGAAAAAGTTGTTTCAAGTATATCTTCAAAGAATGACTTTAAATCTCTTAAAATATTCTCTCTAGATCAAATATATTTATCTGCTATTAGTCCTTTATTACATGATATTGGTTTTGAAATTATAGATGAGTTAAGTTATAAACTTAAAAGAAAAAATACACTTATTTACATTGCAAGATTTAATTTTAATTTAGAGAATTCCAATATTGTAAAAAAATCCCAAATAAATATTGAAAATATTATTACGAATTCTTTATTGGATGAATCCATTGTAAATTCAAAAGTTTTTTCGCTTGTTTATAAAGAAAATTTTTCTATGCAAAAAATAAAATTAATACGAGCGCTTATTGAGTATTTATCCCAAGCTCTAAGTAATATTACTTATCAAAGTATTTTACTTACACTTACAAGTCATTCTCATATTACCAAACTTTTTATTGATTATTTTATTATAAAATTTGACCCAAAAGAAAAAAATAAAGAAAACAAACTAAAAAAAATAAATTTGGAAATTGATGAAGAAATTAAACTGATTCCTCAAATTATGGACGATAAGATTCTTAAATTAACGCTTAGTTTTTTACAATGTTTATTAAGAACAAATTATTTTTTTAATGAAGAAACAATTGCTTTTAAAATCGATACAAAACGTTATGGAGAAAATTTAAAAGGTTTACAGCCTAATTTAGAAAACTATGTTTACCATAATGATTTTTACGGACTTCACTTAAGAATGTCAAAGGTTTCCAGAGGAGGGCTTAGATGGTCCGAGAGACATGAAGATTACAGAGATGAAATTAAATCCTTAATGATTACGCAAGATGCTAAAAATTCTATTATTATTCCTGATGGTTCCAAAGGTGGTTTTGTAATAAATTCAAAAAAAGAGGTAACAAAAGAGTATTTTGAAAGAATTTATTCTTTATATATTAATGCTAATTTAGATTTAGTTGATAATAGAATTGATGACAAAATAGTACGAGATGAAAGAATTGTAGCTTATGACGACGACGATCCCTATTTTGTAGTTGCAGCTGATAAAGGAACAGCTGCTATGAGTGATATAGCTAATGCAATATCGCTTAAAAGAAACTATTGGTTGGGGGATGCATTTGCTAGTGGAGGATCTAATGGATATGGGCATAAAGAACTAGGAATTACGGCAAGAGGTTCTTTGATGTCTACAAAAAGATTTTTTATTGAAGAAGGCATTAATATTTATGAAGATGAAATTTCAGTCATTGGTATTGGTTCGTTAAATGGTGATGTATTTGGAAATGGAATGATTGAAAGTAAAAGTTTTAAACTCTTAGGTGCCATTTCTCAAAAAGAGATTTTTATAGATCCCTCTCCTAATGTACTTAAATCCTATGAAGAGAGAAAACGATTGTTTTTTGATAAAAGATCTTCCTGGAGTAAATATGATAAAAAGGTAATTTCTAAAGGAGGTGGCGTTTTTTTACGAAGTGATAAAGAAATAATTTTAAGCAATGAAATTAAAAAACTTTTGCATATAAATAAAAAAGCACTCTCAGGTGAAGAATTGGCGAGAAAACTTTTATGTTTAGAAGTGGATCTTTTATTTAATGGGGGCGTTGGGACCTATGTAAAAGCAAGTGATGAAAATTCTTTGGATATTGGGGATAAAGAAAATGAAGCACTAAGAATTGATGCCAATGAACTAAATGCACGAGTAGTATGTGAAGGAGGAAACTTAGGGTTTACACAAAAAGCAAGAATCGAATATGCTTTAAATGGAGGAAGAATAAACTTAGATGCAATAGATAATGCAGGAGGAGTTGATACCTCTGATAGAGAAGTAAATTTAAAAATATTGTTAAATGCAGTGGTTTCTCAAGATATAATTTCCAAAGATGAAGTAAAAACAATTTTAGATTCATTCACTCAAAACATTGTTTCTTATGTTTTAAAAAGCTCTTATAAACAAGCTTTGGCTATTTCTATTGATGAACATTTCTCAAGACGATACTTAAGTGATTTTATAAAAGTGATTGAAGTTTTGGAAAATAAGGTTGAGAGTTTTAATAGAAAAGCCTTTCATATTCCCAAAAATGAAAATATTAAAGATGCCCTTGATAAAAAATCTTCTTTGGTGCGTCCTATTTTAGGTTCTCTCTTATCGTATGCAAAAATTTTTATTAAAAAAATATTAATGGAGTCTACTTTAATTGATGAAAAATATTTTTCTAAGTTTTTATACAGTTATTTCCCACATTCTTTTGTGGGAGCTTATGAAAAAGACATTAATAATCATCCTTTAAAAAGAGAAATTATTGCAACTAAAATGGCAGATTTTGTTATTAACTCTCAAGGAGCTACTTTTGTTAGTGATTATGCCAGATTAGGGCATGAAAAGTTTTTAATGAAAATAAAAGCGTATATTATTGTAAATGAACTTTTTGATGTAGAAAATATAAGAGCAAAAATAGAAGAAAATGATTATAAATTAAGTGCTTTTGAACAATATCGTTTAATTAACAAAGTAGAATATTCTTTATATGTAAGTACCAGATGGATGGTAAAATATCTAAAAAACAATCAATTAGATGCCAGTCATATTCTTGATCATAAAAAAGAGCTTTTTGTTTTATTAAAAGAGGTTCATAAAGGTAAAATTAAAAATATTATTGATAAAGAAAATGATTTTAATTTATTTTATTCGGTAATAGAATATTTGAGATTTATTCCAGCAGCCATTAATATTAAAGAAAATTCAGTACATTCTTTTAAAGATGTAATTGTGATTTTTTATTCACTAATTCATGAATTCAAAATACTAGAAATTATTTTTGCTTTAAACAGAATTAATTTAAGTAAAAAAAGTGATGCAGCTATACGGCATCAAATGTTGCAGTTTATTGAATATATTGTACTTCATTATACAAGTAAAATTCTTGACTTTAAACGCCTTAATGAAGAACCTGAGCTTGCTTTTTCTTCTTTTATGGTAAATGATAAGTATAGTTTTAACAAAGTGAAATCGTATTTAGAAACATTTATGAATAAAGAAGAAAAAGATTTAAAAGAAATCTCAATAACAGTAAATCAATTAATGGTATCACTTTTATAGTTGAAAATGATAGTTAAACAAAATTAAATAATTGTTTATTGTCCTAGTGTTTAAATGTTATAGCAGCAAAAATACTTTTATTATAAAAAGTCCTATTTCCTTTTTATAATAATTTGTAGAATACAGCATGAGATTTCAATAATCTACTATTCAAATTACACACATATTCATCTATAATACCTTTAATAAAAAAAGGATAATTATGGAATTTACGTATCATAACCCAACCGCAATTGAGTTTGGAAAAGGTCAAATTAAAGCTATTACAAAGTACATAAAAAAAGATCAAAAAGTATTACTTGTATATGGAGGTGGATCAATTAAAAACAACGGTGTTTACGAACAAACCAGATCCGCATTAAAAGAGTACAGCGTAATTGATTTTGGTGGAATTGAACCAAATCCTACGGTTGAAACATTAAATAAAGCAGTCAAAATTATAAAAGAACAAAAAATTGATTTTGTATTAGCTGTTGGTGGGGGTTCTGTGATTGATGGCTGTAAATATTTGATAGCAGCTGCTTTATATGATGGTGATGCCTGGGACTTTTTAGATGGAAGTGCCGAAGTTACAAAAGCGCTTCCTTTAGGCGCTATTTTGACTCTGCCTGCAACGGGTAGTGAATCAAATGCTGCTTCCGTAATTTCGAAAAAAGAAACAAATGAAAAAAGATTTTTTCATTCTAATTTTTCATATCCTAAATTTGCCATTTTAGATGCAAGTGTAATGAGCAGTTTAAGTGATACTCAATTAGCAAATGGTTTAGTAGACGCTTTTATTCATACCTGTGAACAATATTTAACGCTTACAAATACTTCCTTATTACATGATGGTTATTCTCAAACTATTTTAAAAGGTCTTCGTACCTTAGCAGAAACGTGGGATAAAAGAAGAGATGAGTCCTGGCAAGAAAACCTAATGCTTTTAGCAAATCAAGCGCTAAATGGTTTTATAGGCACAGGAGTAGCACAAGATTGGGCTACACATATGATAGGACATGAACTTACTGCTTTTTATGGCCTGGATCATGCAAAATCACTTGCAGTTGTACAACCATCTCTTTTAAGAGTAATGATAGAAGATAAAAAAGACAAACTCGCTTTAATGGGAAAAGAAGTTTTTGGCATATCTGATGATAATGAAGCCGTAATTAAAGCGATTGAAAATCTATATGAATCTGTTGGAATTTCTACAAAATTAAAGACTTATTCTATTGATGATAAGGTTGTGTCCAATGTTATAAGTGCTTTAGAACTCCATGGCATGACAGCCCTTGGTGAAAATGAAAACATTACTCTTGATAAAAGTAAAGAAATTTTAGAATTGGCTTTAGCTTAAGCTTTTTCTAAAATAATTTGTATTCTACAAAAGAGGCTTTAGCTTCTTTTGGTGGATAGGAAAAATAAAGTTTAAAGTCTTTAGAAAATTGAGAAATACTTTCATACCCTACAGCATAAGCGGTATCATTTACTTGATAGTTTTGCTGTGCTAGAAAATCTTTTGCTTTGTTTAATCGTATATGTTTAATATATTGCAAAGGGCTATGTGAGGTTATTTTTTTAAAATGTGTATGAAAAGAAGAAACACTCATGTCTTCGTTTTTTGCTAAAGAAGGAATATCTAAGTGTTTATTATAATTTTCATGGATATTTCTTAATGCTCTTGATATTTTCGCTTCATTATTAGTATTCAAAAACATTTTATGTAAAAAACATGAATTTTCTCCATTAATTATTCTGTAATAAAGCTCTCTTAAAACGGAGGAACCAAGTATTTTAGCATCTTCATTACATGCTAAAATTTTTAGCAGTCTTAAGGTAATATCTTCAATATTTGTATCTACTTTATTAGAAAATACACCTAAGTCACATTTTTTATTTTGTTTGTTTGTTTTTGTATTTATGCTGTCTATTAGTTCATACATGATTTTTTTATCAATAGTAATTAAAATGCAAATAAAAGGCTCTTCTTTTGTGGCGTGGGTTTCACATTCAAAGGGAAGGGGTGTTGGAATTACTAAATAATTTTTATTATTGTATTCAAAGGTTTCGCTTCCTAAATAACCAATTTTTTTACCTTGTAAAACTAAAACCAAACATAAATCGTAAAGTAAAGGTGTTCTTGGTGTTGAATTGCTTGTTTTAAATATTTTTACATTGTTTAAAAATGTATTGTGCAAACCATCTTTTTTATAAAGAGTATTTACTTGTTTTAAAATCATATTATTCATAAGTGTCCAAATATTTTTCTATATTATACTATTTATATAAAAATAAAAGATATTCATTTCTTTAAATAATATGGTAAATACTATAAATATATAAACATTAAAGATTAAATGAAGGATAAAGAACAAATAATAGGAAGAAGTTTATATATTTTTTTAGTTGAAATTTGATATGATAGTTTATAAAAATAAATGGATATATATGACAGTTTCAAACAGTGCAATTTCTTCTGCTTCTTTTAATAATAATTCAAATATAAGAAGTGCGAGAACAAATAATGTAGAAAAAAATTATGATGCATCCAGAGTGGAATTAAGTACACGTGCAATTTTAAGTGAAGAATATAACAGTAATGAATACGATTTCCCTGTTTTTAATCCAGATGCTTTAACCTATACAAAACAATCCAAAATACTTTATAAACCTTAATTAACTACTCTTTTATTCTTCTCTTTTTCTTGACTTTTTTATAATATTTATTAAAAAAGATTATTTTTTAATAAATTTTAGCTATACTTTTGTCAAATAAAATATGAAAGGTTTCTTGTGCGTAATATAAATATTCAAAATGATACATTATTATCTAAAACAAATATTGTACTTACTACCTTAAATTCTTTTTCAATAAAACATATTTTTATTAATAATTTGAAAGATAAGATAAGTACAACATTAGTAAAACGACCTTTGTCTTTTATTAAAAATGTTATTTGTCACTGCGATTGTGTTTTTAAATCTAAAACAGCTTTAGCAATCTTTTTATTCCACTTTATTCCAAGATGTCAGTATTATTGTGCATTTTTTGCCTTTAGACGTACCGGCACTCATCCTCCTTATTTTTTTAACAACTAACAAAAATCAAATAATATTAAAGCATAATTCTGTTCATTTAAAATAGTTCCGCACATACTTTGTATTGCTTAATTTGAATTATACTTAAGCGCCTTATGCTTTTTATTTATTTATCAAAAAATATTGTAAAAAACAAGGATATATAATGTCAAAAAACTACTTAATAGGTTTTCCAAGAATTGGAGAAAACAGAGAATTAAAAAGAGCCTTAGAATCATACTGGGCAAATAAAAGCACTTACACTGATGTTTTAGAAGTAGCTTCTTCTTTAAAAGAAAAACACTGGAAAGAACAAAATGCAGCGGGTATTTGTTATATTCCTTCAAATGATTTTTCTTTATACGATAATATTTTAGATACTTCTATTTTATTAAATGTAATACCAAAACGTTTTGAAAACTTAGAAAACGAAGAACTGTATTTTGCACTTGCACGTGGAACTAAAGAAGCGCAAGCTTGTGAAATGACAAAATGGTTTAATACAAACTACCACTATATCGTTCCTGAATTAAGTAAAGATACAAACTTTAAATTAAACAGTAAAAAAGTGGTAGATGAATTTAAAGAAGCAAAAGCTTTAGGAATTAAAACAAAAATTAACCTAACTGGGATTATCACGTATTTAGGTCTTAGTAAAAGTGTTGACAATGAAGATGTTTATTTAAATGTAAATAAAGTGTTAGACTTATATGTAGAATTATTAAAAGAATTAGATACCTTGGATGATAATATAGTTATTCAATTTGATGAACCTTTATTTGTTAAAGATTTGGATTCAAAAGTCTTGTCTTTAATCAAACCTATTTATGATACTTTAAGTAATGTGAGTAAAAATATAAAAATTGTAGTATCAACATATTTTGAGCATTCAAATGAAGCCAGTAAAATTTTATTAACAACTCCTATTTGGGCTTTGTCGCTGGATTTCATTTATGGCCTTACGAACTTAGAAATTTTAGAAGAGTTAAAAGATTCTAATAAGGTTCTAATTGCTGGAGTAATTGATGGAAGAAATGTATTTAAAAGTGATTTTACTGAAAAAGTAAAATTATTAAATACAATAAAAACGTATATCAAAGAAGAAAATTTGCTTATTTCTACTTCTTGTTCTTTATTACACGTACCTTATACACTTGATTTAGAAGATAAATTGAACAGTGAAGTTAAAGAATGTTTGGCTTTCGCAAGGGAGAAATTAAATGAAATCAGATTACTTTCTATTATTTGTTTTAATAAACGCTTAAATCAAAAAGACCAAGAAGAAATTGTTAAGAATAAAGCAATAAGCGAAAACAGAAAAAAATCTTCACAAATTAACAATAAAGATATTCAAAAAGAATTGGATTCTTTAACCTTACTTGAGCGAGTAGGGGCATATGACGAAAGAATTAAAGTACAAAAAGCATTCTTTAAATACAATGATTTAGCAACTACTACTATTGGATCTTTTCCTCAAACTCCTGAAGTAAGAGCAAGCCGTTTAGCGTATAAACGAAAAGAAATATCTAAAGAAGAATATGAAAATGATATGAAACAATATATTAAAGATTGTATCGCTTTTCAAGAAGAAGTTGGTTTAGAGATATTAGTTCATGGAGAGCCTGAGAGAAATGATATGGTTGAATATTTTGGGGAACAATTAGATGGTTTTGCTTTCTCTCAATATGCGTGGGTTCAATCTTATGGGAGTAGATGTGTAAAACCTCCTTTAATTTATGGTGATGTTTCACGTCCTTCTGCTATGACTGTATCTTGGAGTACGTATGCACAAAAACAAACAAAGAAAATTGTAAAAGGAATGTTAACGGGACCTGTTACTATTTTAAATTGGTCTTTTGTAAGAGATGATATTCCAAGAAGCGAAGTATCAAAACAAATTGCTTTGGCTTTAAGTTATGAAGTAGATGATTTACAAAAAGCGGGAATTAAAATGATTCAAGTAGATGAGGCTGCTTTTAAAGAAGGATATCCCTTACGAGCCAAAAACATAAAAAAATATGAGTCGTGGGCACTTGAAAGTTTTAAATTAGCTGTTTCTAAAGCGCAAATAGATACTCAAATCCATACACATATGTGTTACAGTCAATTTAATGATATTATTACTACTATTGAAGAAATGGATGCAGATGTTATTACTATTGAAACTTCACGAAGTGGAAACAAACTCTTGCAAATCTTTAAAGAAGTAGGATATAAACAAGAAGTAGGTCCTGGTGTGTATGATATTCATAGTCCAAGAGTTCCAAGCGTAGAAGAAATTGTAAAACAAATTAATTTACTTAAAGAAGTTCTTCCTGTTACACAATTATGGATTAACCCAGATTGTGGCTTAAAAACCAGAAAATGGCCAGAAGTAAAACAGAGTTTAAAAAACTTAGTTCAAGCAGTGCAAATAGTAAGAGCCCAAGAAAGTGCCTAAAAAGAAATAAGAATATGCCTAGCATATTCTTTATCTTCTAAATAATAAAATCTTAATCCATTATTTAAACATAAATCATCGTTACTAAGGGATCTTTGGAATTATGATACCCTAATAGTAAATCCAAATCTTCATTCCCATATTCTTGAATATCATGTATTAAATCATAAGAAAGTTGAAATTGTTCTTCTTTATTTCCTTGAAATATCAGTACAATTTTTCGCAAGTCTTTGAGCATTGATAAATCACAATTTGTTAAAAAAGAAGTATTTATTTTTATATCATGTTCTTTTCCAAAAAATTTTAAAAAGCATTCTTCTTGAATATGAACATTTCTATTTTCATTTATTTTCGTAAAGTATTCTGAAGTAAAAAAATCATTTTTAAGTAAATCTTCGCAGTTGTGATAATTAATAGTTTGATTTGTATTCATAATTAATCCTTTTTTACTTTATATAATAAGTTTAGTCAAACAACATTAGAATTAAATAATACTAGAGATTATGTTTAATTTTTAATCTTAAAAAAATTATTATTGACATAATAGTAAGGATAATTATTAAATGTATGTCAAAGTCAGATCTTATTATGGATATAAAGGGACTTGTCTGCAAGTATTATTCTAAACTTAAACTAAATAGTTATTTTTTCATAATAAAATACATTATTATAAATAACTTAATATCCATATTATGTTAAGAATTTAATGATATAATCATTAAATAATTTTTATAAATAAAGGTTTAACTTGAATCAAGAAATACAATTAAATAAAGATACTATGATTGTCTCTGAAACAGATGAAAAAGGTATTATTCTATATGCAAATGATGACTTTTGTACAATTGCTGGTTATTCAAAAGATGAACTTATTGGCCAAGCGCATAATATTGTTAGACATAAAGATATGCCAAAAGCTGCATTTAAAGATTTATGGGAGCATATGAAAGCAAAAAAAGTTTGGAACGGTATTGTTAAAAATAGTACCAAAGAGGGCAATTATTATTGGGTAAATGCAACCGCATATTGTGTTAGAAAAGACAATGGTGAAAACAGATTACTTTCTGTACGTGTAAAACCTACAGCTGAAGAAATAAACAATGCTATTGCATTATATAAAACATTAAATTAAGGATTATCATGTTTTTTTCAAATAAAAAAGAAATAAAGAATATACTTGAATTTTTAGATAAATTAGAATTGTATATGAAAAATGAGACAAATAGTATAAACATAAAAAATGATGTAAAGAATAAAAATCTACAAGTTATAGAAGAAAAAATAGCAAAGATTGCTTCTTTATATCTAAATCAAAAAAAATCAGACTTACAAGTATATGGTGAAATTATGATTGCTTGTGAAAAAGTTTCAGATGGTTTTACAGATGATAGAATTTCTAGTATTTCAAGTGATGCAAAAATCAATTACATTTCTAAAACTCTAAATAAAATGTCTTCAAAAATTGATAATGCTGTTGGTGAAGTATGTGAACGATTACATGAATATGAAAACCAAAATTATATGAATAATGTTAAAGAAGACCTTTTCCGAGGTGGAAAACTTTACGATTTATTAGTGGGAGTTAACTCCTTGCGAACAAAAGTAACGTTAATGTTAAAAGATAACTATAAGGATGCACTTAGAGCACAAAATGATTCTGAAGTTTTGTCTAAAGAATCAAGTGAATTATCTCTTTCTGCTATGGAACAGGCGAAAACAATTGAAGAAACATCGGCTTCTATTGAAGAGATTGCTGCAAATATCTCTCAAAACAGACAAACAACGAAAGAAATGGCATTAATTGGACAAAAAGTTCAAGAATCTTCTTCTTTGGGAATTAACTTGGTTTCTCAAACTCTTACTTCAATGGATGAGATTAGCATTGCAACAAAAGAAGCTTCTGAAGCAATTTCTATTATTGCTCAAATTGCTTTTCAAACCAATATCCTTTCGCTTAATGCAGCAGTAGAAGCAGCAACAGCAGGAGAAGCTGGTAAAGGTTTTGCTGTTGTTGCCCAAGAAGTTAGAAGCCTGGCTAATAAATCAGCAGAAGCTGCAAAAATTATTGATAATTTAATGAATAATCTTACTGCGAAAACAATTGAGGGTAAAAATACTTCACAAAATTTAGTAAATGAGTATGAAGTACTTAATGAAAATATAGATGAAACCTTGCGTTTAATTAAACAAGTTGAAACAGCGTCCCAACAACAAGAAATAGGAATTACACAAATTAATAATGCTGTTTCTCAAATAGATTTATTGACTCAAAAAAATCAAAAAGTAGCTCAGAGTGTAAATGATATATCGTTAAAAAGTTTAAGTTTAGCAAAAGAAACAGTTTTTAATATGGGAGAAGTACAGTTTGAAGGGAAAGAAAAAATTTTTATCTAAATAAATAAGAGAAAGTCTCTTATTTATTATATAACAGTGCCATCTTCTAAGATAATTTTGTCTCTTCCTTGTGTTTTTGCTTCGTATAATAATACATCGGCTTTTTGGATAGCTTCTTCATAGGATTCATGATCATGTCTTAATACTACTCCTGCTGAGAATCTAATATTAATAGCATCTTCTTTATAAATAAAATCATTTTCATGAACAATACGTTTTATTCTTTGTAAATAGTGCAGTAAATCATCTTTACTATTGTAATGAACAATACAAACAAATTCTTCTCCACCATATCTTCCAATGATATCAATTTTTCTTGTTTGTTTATGTAAAATTCTTGCGAAAGTGGATAAAACTACATCTCCAGCATCATGTCCGTAAGTATCATTTATCTTTTTAAAATGATCAATGTCTAAAAATACAAGAGCATAAAAAACAGAATTTCTATCGTAGTTACTTTCAAAATTCTTAACTTCTACTTCATAAGCTTTTCGCGTTAACAACTTGGTTAAATGATCATATTTACTTTCTTTTTTTACATCATCTAATTCGTGTTTTAACTCACTAATCTCTTGTTCTAAAGCATTGATTTGACTTTTTCCTGAAGTAAAGTTTTTCCCTACTTTCATCATTTCATCTTCAATAGAACTTGCCGCATCAATTAACTTTGATTGTAATTTAGATAATTCACTTAAATTATTTGTACTCATGTTAATGGATTGCAATTTTCCCTTAATATTGGATACAGATGATGTTGAATTATTAGAACTGGAAATTGCATCATTTAAATATTTCCCCATTAATGTAACCAGTTTAGCAATGTCTTCTGTTTTTTGTTTAACTATTTTTTTATCTGCTTCATATCGTTGATTAATAAAATCTTGCATTTCTTTTTGAATATCGTCTTCAAAAATTAATGCGGGTTCATTTCCGATTTTTAAAGAAAACTTGGATAAAGAGTCATTTAATTCTAAAGAAATTGAAGGGGTTAATGCAGTGCTCATTATGGAGCTAAGATTAGACATATTTTTTCTTGATATTCTATTTAATAATAAAGGAATTAAATCTTCTATTGTTTCAATGTTTCTGTTTTTAATTTCATTTCGTTCTGCTTCACTTAATCGATCAACTAACTTTTTAAATTCAGAACATTCTTTAGCCGAAAATTTATATTTTTTTGAAACGATACAAAATTCTTTATGATAATTATTAGGTGTTGCTGCTTTGCCTTTTGTACGTAAACCAATCAAGGTATCTTTTACAATGGGGTTTATATCTTGCATTCTTTATCCTTCTATATTCTCTAAGTTATAATATTAAGAAAGTAGTTTTTTTACCATTTCATTGATTCTTTTTCCATCTGCAGTTCCAGCAAATTTTTTACTAGCAGCTCCCATTACTTTTCCCATGTCTTTTAAGCTTGTAGCTTTGAGTTTAAGAATAATTTCTTTCATTCCATTTTCAAGTTCTTCATTGCTTGCTTGTTGTGGTAAGTATAGTCTAAATATATCAATTTGTTCTTGTTCAACAGCAATTAAGTCTGATCGTTTTGCCAGGGTATATTGGGTAATAGCTTCTTCTCTTTGTTTGATTCCTTTTTGAACAAGTTTGATAATTGCTGCATCATCAAGTTCAATTCTCTCATCTACTTCTATTTGTTTAATCATTGTATTGATAGTTCTGATTGAATCTCTTTTTACTAATTCTTTTGCTCTCATTGCATCTTTTAAATCTGATTTTAATTGTTCTTTTAATGTCATTGTATTCCTTCAATAGTATTTAAATTATTTTATTGTAACTAGTGTGTATTTAAGTTATTTTAGTATAACAAATTATGCGTTAAAGCATTCATATAACTCTTCAAGTTCTAAAAATTGTTCTACTTTTTTTTCATAAATTTCTTCTGTTTCTTGAAGTTCGTTAGATACTGCTATTAAACCTTTTTCTTCGTAACAAGAAGCGTCTAATAAACATTTATTAAGAAGCTCTATCTCTTTTTCCAAACTCTCTATTTCTTTTGGTAAGTTATCATAAGCACGTTGTTCATTATACGAGAATTTTTTTTGCGTGTTTTGTTTTTTTTGAACAACAATTTTTTCTTCAATTACCAGTTCTTTTTCCATTATGGCTAAGTCTTTTAGTTCTTTCTCTATTTCTAAATATTCACTGTAAGGTTGTAGACTTTCCATAATTTCGCCATTGTATCCTTTAAAAACAAAAAGTTTTTTGGCAAGTTTATCTACAAAATATCTGTCATGAGATACAAAAATGACTGCACCTTGAAAAGAATCTAAATACTCTTCTAAAATATTAATAGTAGGAATATCTAAATCATTTGTTGGTTCATCTAAAACCAAACAATCAATTTTTTGCGTAAATAACCAAGCAAGCGCTACTCTGTTTTTCTCACCCCCACTTAATAAACCAATCTTTTTCTCCAAATATTCTCTTGGAAATAAAAAGTTTTTTAAATAACCATAAACATGTTGGCTTCTTCCATCACTTAACTCAACTCTATCCCCACCAAAAGGACAGAATAAATCCATTATAGTTTGATCATCACTAAGCATATCTCTGTGTTGATCAAAGTATCCTACTTTAAAATCACCTTTTTTAAATTTTCCTTCATCAACAAGAAGTTTTTCCATAAATATTTTCAATAAAGTTGATTTTCCTGTCCCATTTGGTCCGACAATAGCAATAGTGTCTTTTTGTAATATTCGAGTAGTAAAATCTTTGATTAAAAGTTTTTTACCTAAGCTTATCCCTATATCATCTAATTCAAATAACATTTTTTTTCTGTTTACTGTTCTTATATCTTCTGAATTAAAAGATTTTTGTTCTCTTTGTAAATCAATAGTCATTTTTCGTATATAAGAAGGATTGGATTTTACTTTTTTCTTTAATTCTAAATAATTGTCTTTTCTTAAAACATTTCTTTTTCTTCTAGCCGTAACGCCTCTTTGCATCCAGTGCGCTTCACGTTTAAACAAACGAATCATATTATGATGGTCTTTTTGCATATTTGAAAGAAGTTGTTGTTTTTCTTCTAAATAACTGGTATATCCACCTTGGAATTTTCGTAAAACTCCATCATCAATTTCAATAACAGAAGTAGCAATATTATCAATAAAATATCTATCATGAGAGATAAATAATAAAGTGAATTTAGCTTTTATAATGAGTTGTTCTAAAAATTCAACCATATATACATCCAAATGATTCGTAGGCTCATCTAAAAGTAAAACGTCTGGTTTTTTAAGTAATAATCCAGCCAAAGAGACTCTTCTTTGCTCACCCCCACTTAAAATGTTTACATCTTTATTTTCATAAGGTTTTAATTGAAACTCTACTAATACTTTCTCAATCATAGTATCAATATCCCAGGCATCATGATAATCAAGATAACTTGCAAGTTCACTTTGTCTTTCAATTAAACTCATATTTTCATAATCTTCATTAAGTAATTCTGTGATTTTTTCATATTCATCACGTGTTTGTTTAATCTCAACGAGTTGTTCTTCAATCGCATCTCTTACAGATAAGTTTGCAGCAAATTTTGGCTGTTGTGCGAGCATTTCAATTCTTAGTTTTTTATCAATGGATTTTATGCCTGAGTCAATTTCAACTTCACCCGTTATAATTTTCATTAAAGTAGACTTTCCTTGTCCATTTTGGCCTAAGAGGGCAACTCTTTGCCCTTCAAGTAAAGAAAAGTTCGCTTCTTTTAAAATTATTTTTGTTCCATATTGTTTATGAATATTTTGTAGGTCAATCATTGCCATGTAGTTATGTTCCTAAAGTAGAGAGGTAATTTATTTTAAAAACATAATAGCAAAAAACGCATTAAAAATCGAATAAAAGAAGGAAGAAAAATATGAAAATATTGACTTAGATTTTATAAAAAAATATAAAGATTTAAGAATGAAGTAAAACTTCTTTATCACGTGCTGAATCATCATAGGGGTCTAAGTGAATATTAATAATCCATGTTTTTTTTGCATCAATTTTTACAATAGAAGCTTCTATTCTATCACTTACTCTATGCGCATTTAATAAGGTGATTTGCGAATTAAGAACCAAATGAACATCTACAAAGATTTGATTAGCGGCTTCTCTTGTTTTTAATAAATGGAAATCAGTAATTTCTTTTTCATTTTTTATTATGTTTTCGATTTTACTAACATCTGTATTATTAATTGATTTATCTAATAAAACAAAAAAACCTTCTTGTATTAAATCATAGGAAGAATAAATAATAAACAAAGCAATAGCAGAACCTATTACAATATCAGCAATTTCATAACCCGTTAATTGCACAACAAATAAAGAAAATAAAACAGCTACATTTGTATATACATCTGTTTTATAATGTAAAGCATCTGCTTTTATTACCATTGAGTTTGTACTTTTTGCAACTTTATTTAAATACAATACTAGAAAAATGGTAATAAAAAGGGATACAAACATTAAAATAAAAGATTCTGTGATATAAGATGCTTTTTCTTGCAAATGGTATTTTATATAAGCTTGGTAAAGTAAATAAAAACCAGAAAAAGTAATAACAAGGCCTTCTAATAAAGAAGCCAAAGCTTCGATTTTACCTCGCCCATAATTGAAAAATTTATCTGCAGGTTTTTCAGAATTTGAAATAGCAAAAAGATTAAAAAGTGAGACACACATATCTAAAATAGAATCAATAGCAGAAGCTAAAATAGCAAGTGACCCAGATGCAAGGCCAATACTAAGTTTTATAATACTCAATAATAAAGCAACACTAGTTGAGACTATTGTTGCTTTTTTTTGAGGTGACATTGTTTAAAAAGTTTCTTTTATAAAACGTTCAATTCTTTTAATACCTTCTTTAATCGAATCTAAATCCGTTGCAAAAGAAAATCTAAAATAACCTTCTGATCCAAAAGCAAGACCAGGAACAACAGCTACCCCTTCTTTTTCTAATAAATCAGAGCAGAACTGTACAGAATCATTGCTCACATTTTTAATGTTTACGAATAAATAAAAGGCACCTTCTGGTTTTAAACAGGATACGTTATCAATAGAATTAAAAGCTTTTACTCCATAATTTCTTCTGTCTTCAAAAGCTGCATTCATTATTGCAATTTTTTCATCTGCTTTACCTTCTAAAGCAGGAATAGCAGCATCTTGAGTAATTGAATTAATATTTGATGTGCTTTGACCTTGTAACTTAGTCATTGCTTTTACTAAGTCTTGATGTGGTGTTGCTAAATAACCAAATCTCCATCCCGTCATTGCTGCTGATTTACTTAAACCATTAATGGTTACAGTTCGTTGGAACATATCTTGTGATATTTGAGCAACTGCTGTGAATTTTTTATTATCATAAATGATTTTTTCATACATTTCATCAGAAAAAACTAAAATATCTGTACCTTTTAAAACATCAGCCAAACTCTCAAGTTCTTCTTTTGAATATATAGAACCTGTTGGGTTTGAGGGAGTATTTAATAATAATATTCTTGTTTTATCAGTAATTGCTTCTTTTAATTGTTTCGCCGTAATTTTAAAGTTTGTACTCTCATTGGTATCAATAAATACAGGAACCCCATTCGCATATTTTACTTGTTCTGGATATGTAACCCAATATGGCGCTGGAATAATTACTTCATCGTTATCTTCTATTAATACTTGAAATAAGTTAAATAATGAATGTTTTGCACCGTTAGATATCAAAACATCTCCTAATTCATAATTTAACCCGTGATCTCGTTTTAATTTTGTAATAATTGCTTGTTTACAATCTTTAATACCATCAACTGCGGTATATTTAGTATGTCCTAGTCTTAAGCCTTCAATAGCCGCATCTTTTATTACACTTGGTGTATCAAAATCTGGTTCACCAGCACTAAAACTTAAGATATCTCTACCTTGTTCTTTTAATTCTCTTGCTAAGGCTGTAATAGCCATAGTCACGGATGGTGACAGATTTTGCATTCTTTTTGCAAATTTCATTAGTCTTTCCCTCTATATAAATTTATACTTATGTTATAATCGTGATAATAGCTAAAGCTAACTTAAGGATTATATTGTACTTTGATGTTTTAATATCTAATAAAACAATACGTGTTAATTTGGAGTATAAAAGACACTTAAAAAATGTTTACTTAAGAATTCTTAACAAAAATACCCTACATATCAAAGCCCATAAATATTTTACTTTAAATGATGCAAAAAAACTACTTATAGAAAAAGATAAATGGATTAAAAAACATTTAGAAAATTTCTGTAAAAATGAGCTTTTAGAAGATGAATACTATTTTTTAGGACATATTCATAAAAAAGAGACTCTTACTTTTGATGAAGAAAACTATTACAAACAAGAGGCCAAAATTTTTCTACCAGAACTGGTTGATGAATATGCCAACAAAATGTCTTTATTCCCTAGTTCTCTAACTTTTAGAAAAAATAAAAGCAGATGGGGCTCTTGTTCTTATAATAATAGGATATCGTTAAATACAAGACTTATGAAGTTTCCTTTGGATGTCATTATTTATGTGATTATTCATGAACTTGCACATATCAAACATAAAAACCATTCGAAGGACTTTTGGAATGAAGTAGAAAAATATTGTATTAATTATAAAAGTTTGAATCAAAAACTAAAAGAATATTAATCTTTTCTTTTCTCTTTTTTAATAAGTTCTCTTATTTCTTCAAAGGTTTGATGCAGTTTTTTATTCTTGGTATTGTTGTCAAAATAACCATTGGAACGCTCTTTATATGAGGGACTTTCTTGTTTTACCTCTGTATATTTTTTATCAACTTCATTGCTTACGAAACAACGAATGTCATGTATGTCTTCTAGCTTAATTATTTTTAATAGTGCTTTTATATCTTGTTTGTTATACTCAAATTCACTTTTATATACAGGATGTTTTAGAACAAAATACAGTGTTTCGTGCTTTATGTAAGCAAATTTTACTCCTTTTTTTAATCTGGGAGGTAAAACTGAAATCAGTTTTTCTAAAATCATATTTGTATTCAATTTTTTTAAATGAGGTTGTTGTTTCAAATGTATAAGAATATCATCAAGTTTTTTCATATTTTAATTATATCAGGTTTCGTATTAGTAAGTAGTGGTTGTGGATATAAAGGTCCACCTGTTTATAGTAATGACACGCAGCAAGTTAAAAAATAGTGGTTTATGACTATTTGATAATTGGAGCTGGTCTTGCTGGGCTTAATGCTGCAAGACTTATTCCTAAGCATAAAAAAGTGCTTATTATTTGTAAAAAATCTCCTTGGGAATGTAATACTTTTTATGCACAAGGGGGAGTAGCAACCGCACTTAATGAGGCGGATATTCCCGTACATATTAAAGATACTTTAACTGCAGGTGTAAATCACAACAATGTAGAAGCAGTTGAAATATTATCTCAAAATTCGCGTGCTTGTATTGATGATTTAATCAAAGAAGGCCTTGAATTTGATTTAAATGCACAAAATAAACTTGCGTTTACAAAAGAAGCGGCACACAGTATTCCTCGAATTCTACATGCGGATGGAGATGCGACAGGAAGAATGATGCATGTTTTTCTACTTGAAAAATGTCTTCATCCCATTATTACAGATGCAGTTGTAAATGATTTATTAATTCAAGATGGCATTTGTTATGGGGCAAAATATTATGACAGCGAAACAAGTGAGAAAGTCGTATATGCAAATAATGTAATTATTGCTTCTGGGGGAATTGGCTCAATTTATAAATATCATACAAATTCACCTGCTGTTGCTGGTGAGTTACAAGGAATATGTTTAGAAAAAAACATAGAACTTAAAGATATGGAAATGATGCAATTTCACCCTACTGTTTTTAAAGGAACTTCTTATGCTAGAAAACCTTTATTAAGTGAAGCTTTAAGAGGTGAGGGTGCTTACGTTGTAGATGAGGATAATAAAAGATTTTTATTTGATTATCATAAAGATGGGGAATTAGCACCAAGGGATGTAGTTTCCAGATCAATTTTTGATTATAATGAAAAAACAAATAAACAAATATATTTATCTTTTGAAACTTTTGACAAAGAGTTTTTTCAAAAAAGGTTTCCCAATATTTATGCAAACTTACATGAACTGGGATATGAATTACCCTTTGAGAGAGTTCCTATTTCACCCGCTTTTCATTATGCGATGGGGGGAATTAAAATTGATTTAAACTCAAAAGTTATATCTTTTAAAAATCTATATGCCATTGGCGAAGTTTCTTGTTCTGGTTTACACGGAGCAAATAGATTGGCCTCAAACTCTTTGTTAGAGGGACTTGTTTTTTCTAAAATTGCAATTGAAGATTCGTTAAAAAACAACTTTAAAATATCACAAGAAAAGTATACGAAAAATGTAAAGTTTTATGTGAGAAACAAAGATATAGATAAAAAAATTAAGAATGATTTAAGAAAAATAATGTGGGAAAGTGCCAGTATTTCCAGAAATAAGACCGATTTAACAAAATCTTTACAATTAATTGACAATTACTTGACATATGACTTAGGAAGACTTCTCTTCTTAAGGCTTCTTACGGCAAAATCTATTCTAGAATCTGCTTTAAAAAGAGAAAAATCTCTTGGAGCACATTATATTAAGGAGAATTAATGTTTAAAGTTATTATGTCATTGCTACTTTTCTCAGTAGCAGTATTTGCAAGTGAAAGTTCTACTGGTGCTATTCCAGATATTACTATGACTTGGGCAGGATTATCAGCACTATTTATATTTGCTATTGGTTATTATTTTGTTGCAGCTGAAGAGAAATACGAAATTGATAAAGCAAAACCTGCCTTGTTTATAGGTACATTTATGTTTATGATTGTTGCTTCATATTACGCCTTAAATGGTATGGATATGAACTTGGTTCATACTCAAGCGCAACATCTTATTTTAGAAATTGCTGAAATTTTCTTTTTCTTATTTGTAGCTATGACTTATATAGAATCATTACTTCATATGAGAGTATTTGACGTTCTTAAATATAAACTTGTTTCAAAAGGTTATACTTACAGACAATTATTCTGGGTAACTGGAATCTTGGCATTCTTTATCTCTCCTATTGCCGATAACTTAACTACTGCGTTGATTTTATCAACAGTGTTAATTACTATTGAAAAAAAGAGAAAAGATTTCTTAGTACCTGCTGCAATTAATATAGTTGTTGCTGCAAATGCTGGTGGTGCTTGGTCTCCTTTTGGTGATATTACGACACTAATGGCTTGGACTGCAGGAAAAGGGTCTTTTGTTGATTTCTTATTCTTATTCCCAGCTTCAATCCTTGGATACATAGTTACAGCAGTTATTCTTGCTAGATTTGTTCCTACTGATGTTCCTCCTTTTGATGCAAGTACAGAAGAAAAACCTAAAATGGCTGAAGGCGCTAAAGTTGTTATTTTCTTAGGAATATTTACAATTTTCTCTGCTGTAATGTCTCATCAAATTTTACATTTACCTGCTATGTGGGGAATGATGTTTGGATTGTCTATTCTTAAATTGTATTCTTATGCTTTAAAGAAAAAATACGGGGTTGATCATTTTAATATTTTCCACTCAATGGCAAAAATTGAAAACAATACATTAATGTTTTTCTTTGGTATTTTAGCAGCAGTTGGTGCTTTATACTTTATTGGATGGTTAGGATTAGCCGTTGTTGTCTACGACCCAGATGTATTGGGTCCTACATGGGCAAATATTGGTGTTGGTTTCTTATCTGCGGTTATTGATAATGTTCCTGTAATGTCAGCTGTATTGAAAGCAAGTCCAGTAATGGGATTAGATCAATGGATGTTGGTTACTTTAACAGCTGGTGTTGGTGGATCTTTAATTTCTTTTGGATCAGCAGCTGGTGTTGGTGTAATGGGAAAACTACATGGTATTTATACTTTTGGTGCACATATGAAGTATTCATGGACTATTTTAATTGGATATATAGTATCTGTAGCTGTTTGGTATTTTCAATATCAAATTTTAGGAATTGGAGCGTAAGCTTTATTTCCTTTTTTAAAAAACCTTGTATCTTTGATGCAAGGTTTTTTTTTGTCTTTTAAAAATAAATAATTAAGTGTTTGTATACAATAAATTTACATACCCGATATAGCTCCCCATAAATACGTCCTTCTTCCTTTTAGCAAAGATAAATGGACTTTTAGATATAATCCCGATAATAAGAAAAAACTTAAGATAAAGAAAAGGAATTTGTTTAATGAAACATGTACCAATAGTAGTATTAGATTTTGGTAGTCAATATACACAAATCATCGCTAGAAAATTAAGAGAAGCTGGAGTTTATTCTGAAATTGTACCTTATAATGAACGAATTGAAGATATCATGGCAAGAGCGCCTAAGGGTATAATATTATCAGGTGGTCCTGCTTCTGTTTATGCAGAAGGTTCTTATCATCCCGATGAAGAAATTTTTAAATTGGGTTTACCAATTTTAGGAATATGTTATGGAATGCAATTAATTTCTCAATTCTTTGGGGGTTCAGTAATTCCTGCAACCTCTCATGAATATGGAAAAGCAAAACTTAAATTTGAAAAAGAAAGCCCTTTGTTTAAAAATTCAAACGATGGACAAATTGTATGGATGAGTCATGGGGATAAAGTGGATGAATTACCTTCTGGTTTTGAAGTAATTGCTACAAGTGAAAACTCTCCTTTTGCTGCTATTGCAAATGAAGATGAAAAAATTTATGCTTTTCAATTCCATCCTGAAGTATATCATTCACAAGAAGGAAGTATTCTTTTAAAGAATTTTGCAAAAAATATTTGTTCTTGTGAATCTACTTGGAATATGGGTTCTTTTGCAAAAGAACAAATTAACTTAATCAAAGAAAAAGTCGGAAATAAAAAAGTTCTATGTGGTGTATCTGGAGGGGTTGATTCCTCTGTAGTTGCAACACTATTAGCAGAAGCAATAGGAGATCAATTAGTTCCTGTTTTTGTTGACAATGGATTATTACGAGCTAATGAAGTTGAGCAGGTTCAAGCTATGTTCAAATTAAGAGGTGTTCCTTTAATTACTATTGATGCAAGTGAAAAATTCTTATCAAGGTTGGTTGATGTAGTTGATCCTGAGAGAAAAAGAAAAATTATTGGTGAAACATTTATTGAAGTATTTGATATAGAAGCAAAAAAACATGATGGTATTGAGTTTTTAGCGCAAGGAACTTTATATACAGATGTTATTGAATCTGTATCTGTTAAAGGGCCTTCAAAAACGATTAAATCACATCACAATGTTGGGGGCTTACCTGATTGGATGACGTTTGAGTTAATTGAACCTTTAAGAGAAATTTTTAAAGATGAAGTAAGACTTCTAGGAGCTGAATTAGGTCTTCCTACTGATATGTTAGCACGACATCCTTTTCCTGGACCTGGACTTGCTATTAGAATCATGGGTGCAGTAAATGGACCTGATTTAGAGATCTTACGAAAAGCAGATGTTGTAATGTTAGATGTTTTACATGCGACGGGTTATTATGATAAAACATGGCAAGCGTTTACTGTTATGTTAAATGTAAAATCAGTTGGTGTAATGGGTGATAATAGAACCTATGATAATACTGTTTGTGTAAGAATAGTTGATGCTACTGATGGTATGACAGCTACTTTTTCACATATTCCTCATGATATCTTAGAAACTATTTCTAGAAGAATTATTAATGAAGTAGATGGAATAAACAGAGTTGTTTACGATATCTCTTCAAAACCACCTGCTACAATTGAGTGGGAATAAATAAATATCAACACTTAGGAAGAATGTAAGATTACATTCTTCTTTAATCTCCTTTTTTTATCCTTTTATTCTTCTATTTTAATTAATTCTATAAACTAATTTTGGTATTAAAATAAAGATTGTTTTATGTATAATGTGAAAAATAATTTTAATAAGGTCTTTTTTGAATACTAAATATAAGTTTTTTATCTTGCTCGTTTTTCTTCTTTTATTTGGTTTTTCTTTTGCTTCATATATGAGTTATAAAATGGCAT
Source organism: Campylobacteraceae bacterium (assembly GCA_013215945.1). Classification (NCBI taxonomy): domain Bacteria; kingdom Pseudomonadati; phylum Campylobacterota; class Epsilonproteobacteria; order Campylobacterales; family Campylobacteraceae; species Campylobacteraceae bacterium. The sequence goes on along the minus strand of JABSOM010000009.1, from coordinate 99,525 downwards.
CAAATCTCGCAAAACGTGATTTAAGTCTGCATTCATTACCTTTAAGCAGTGACAATGTATATTCAGAAATTCAAAGAGATTTATTAAAATCAAAACTTATCTCTTCTTTAATGTCAAACAATACATTTTTAATTTCTTGGGCAAAAAATAATAAAAATAATATTGAAGAAATTAAAGAATATTTAAGAGCAATTAAATCTAAATACAATACTTCAAGCAGTTTTTTTGTTTCTTCTTTAAGTGAAAATTATTATTACGAAAAAGGAATCTTAAAAACAATTAATAACAAACAAGATGAGGATAAATGGTTTTACCGCTTAAAGAATTCAAACAATGATTATGAAAGTAATATTGATGTTGATATGGCAAATAATGGCGAACTAAGTATCTTTAGTAATTATAAAGTAAGAGATTTAGAAGGAAACTTTATTGGAATTACAGGTGTTGGTATTGAAACCTCTCATGTATCTTCTTTATTAGATACCTATAAAAATAAGTACAATCATGAAGTTTATTTTGTTGATAAAAACAATAGTATTATAATAAAATCAAAGAATTTAGAAAAAGCAAAGAACCCTCATTTTAAAGAAATTATTTATGAAAAAATTAATGATTTTAAAAAAAACAAAAACAGTATTCTTGAATATGAATATTTAGGAGAAACATTTCACTTAAATATACGTTTTATTGAAGAATTGAATTTATTTTTATGTATTGAAGCAAAAGAACAAGATGTTTTAAAAGAAATTACCAATAATTTTTTAATTAATATTGTTATCTTTATTTTTATAATTATTTTTATTATGATGAGCATTATTTATTATATCAATCATTATCAAAAATACTTAGAGTTTTTTGCCAAAAAGGATACTTTAACGGGTCTTTCAAATAGGTTTGATTTTGAAAATATTTTATTACATATTTTTTCTTCTGTTACAAAAGAAAATAAGAATATGGCATTTATTTTACTGGATGTGGATGATTTTAAAAGTATTAATGATACTTTTGGACATCAAATGGGTGATAAAATACTTGTTATTATTGCAAAAGTACTAAAAAATTGTTTTTCTTCTCGTACTATTCTTGCACGTTGGGGTGGGGAAGAATTTGTTGTTGTTTTAAGAAATACAAATAATGAAGAAGCCTATTTTTTAGCAGAAAAATTAAGACTTGCTATTTTTGATAATAAAGAAATTTATGCTTTAATTAATAAAAAAATGACTGTAAGCTTAGGTATTGCGGTAAAACAAGATAATGAAAATAAAGATGAACTTTTTTTACGCGTAGATAAAAACTTATATAAAGCGAAAGAACAAGGTAAGAATCAAAGCGTAATCTAGTTGTATCGATAAATTTATCTTCTCTTACTTTTGCGAAAAATGTAATAGTTCTTAGCTCGCTTATCAAAGCAGTAATTAATCTCTTTTTTATTTCCCCTAATATATTCACTGTATACTTGAATCTTAAAATAATAAAATAATTTATACTTTTTAAGAAGTTATGGTTTTGATTAAACTATTATTTCTTGTTATACACCTTGCATGCTTACTATTTTTAAGGTATTTTATTCAAGTACTTGCATAAGCCATTTAGAAAATATTTTACACAAAGTGATATAATGATATAATGATATAATGAATATATCTCATGCAGGTTTGGAATGCTTAGAAAATAATATAAGTATAGTGTTTCTAACTAAAAGATTTGATGCTATTCTTATAAAAACAAATAAATTTTTATACGTTTTAAAATATCAAAGACTAAGAAGTAAAAGGAAATAAATGAATATTATAAATACAAACAGTGACATTATAATATTTGGAGGACATGGAGACTTGTCCTTTAGAAAATTATTACCTGCTTTATATCATCTGTTTAATGAAAAATACTTAGATGATTCAAGTAGAATTATAATTGTTACAAGAAGAAATATTACTCATGAAGAAAATATTAAATTAATTAAATCTAAATTACAAGAGTTTATAAAAGATGATGCTTTTAGTCAAAATGATTTTAAAGCTTTTTCAAAGATATTGTTTATTGAAAAAGTAGATTTTGCTGATAATAGTACCTATTCAAATTTAAGTATAACCTTACAAAACTCTTCAAATACAAACCGAATTTCCTATCTTTCAACAGCACCTGATTTTTTTGCAGATATTTGTAAAGCCTTAAGTGAGTGGAAGTTAATTACAAAAAACAGTAGAGTAGTACTAGAGAAACCTATTGGAAGAGATTTACTTTCTTCTCAAGCTCTTAATACAGAAGTTCTTAAATATTTTAGCGAGCGACAAATATACAGAATTGATCATTATTTAGGAAAAGAAACAGTACAGAATATTCTTGCTTTACGTTTTTCAAACAGATTTATCATGCCTTTATGGGATGCATCTAATATTGATCATATTCAAATTACTGTTGCTGAAAGTGTTGGGGTTGAAGGGCGTTGGGCGTATTATGACCAGTATGGAGCTATGCGAGATATGATACAAAATCATTTAATGCAATTGCTGTGTTTAATCGCAATGGAGCCACCTTGTTCTTTAGATGCTGACAGTGTAAGAGATGAAAAAGTAAAAGTTCTTAGGTCTTTACGAAAAATTACTATTTCTGATATAGCTTCTCATACAGTAAGAGCACAATATAAAAAAGGTATGAGTGAAGGCAAAAGTGTACCTGGTTATTTAGAAGGTGAGGGAGTAAGTAATAGTAAAACAGAAACTTTTGCTGCTATTAAAGTTGATATTGATAACTGGCGTTGGAATGGTGTTCCTTTTTATATTAGAAGTGGAAAAAGAATGCAAAAGAGAAATTCTGAAATTGTTATTCAGTTTAAATCTGTACCTCATTCTATTTTTAAAAATAATGATGCTTCTATGCCTGCTAATAAACTTGTTATTACTTTACAACCAGAAGAGAGTATTACGCTTTCTTTATTAAATAAAGTACCTGGTTTAAGTGATAGTATGAAAGTACAAGAAGTAAATTTAGAATTAAATTCTCCTTTAGAGACAAAAAGGAATCATGAAGCTTATGAACGCTTGATTTTAGATGTTATTCATGATAATCCAACACTGTTTATGAGGCTTGATGAAGTGGAAGCGGCATGGAAATGGACGGATTCTATTATAAAAGCTTGGGATGAAGATTTAAGTCCTATGAAGAGTTATTCTGCTGGTTCCAATGGTCCCAGTGCAGCAGTACAATTAATTGCAAAAGATGGAAGGGCGTGGAATGATGAATAAACTTAATAATTTTAAAAGAAAAGAAGAACTCATAGAAAATCTTTCTTCAAAAATCATTTCTGCTTTAAGTACAGGTATTTTAAAAAATGGAAAAGCAAGTTTATTACTTTCTGGGGGAAGTACCCCTAAACCCTTATTTGAAAAATTAAGTAAATGCAATATTGCATGGAATAAAGTAAATATTGCTTTAGTGGATGAGAGATGGATAGAGGAAGATAATAAAGATAGTAATGCTCTTTTGATTAAAACCCATTTATTAAAGAACTGTGCAAAAGAAGCCCATTTTGTTTCTATGTATCAAAAAAACATAAAAGCACAAGATGCTGAGCTTATATGCTCTGCTATTTATAAAAAAGAGCTTTTTCCTTTTGATGTACTTGTATTAGGTATGGGAGAAGATGGACATACGGCTTCATTATTTCCAAACAATGTAAAATTAAAAGAAGCGTATGATGATAATAATCAAAGTTTATGTGTGCATATGAAACCAGATACAGCACCTTATGAGCGAATGAGTTTAACAAAAAAAGCCATTCTTTCTTCCCATAATATTTATTTGCATTTTGAGGGTTCAAAAAAGAATGAAGTTTTTAGAAATGCTTTAAAACAAGAAGATATAAAGACAATGCCAATATCTTCAATTCTTAATCAAAAAGAAAAAATCGTGGAGGTTTTTACACATGAATAAAATAATCTTAGAAATCACAGAAAACATCATAAATAGGTCTAAAAAAAGTCGTTCAATTTATTTGGAAAGAGTAGAAAAAGCAAAAACTAAAGGAGTTAATCGTACTTCTTTGGGTTGCAGTAATTTAGCGCATGCAATGGCACCTATGAATGACAAAGAAAAAGAATCTCTTAGAGGTAGTAAAAATGCCAATATTGCTATTATAACGTCTTACAATGATATGTTATCTGCACATGAGCCTTATAGTGTATATCCCTCACTAATTAAACGAACACTTATGCTAGAAGGTGCAACGGCACAAGTATCAGCAGGTGTTCCTGCTATGTGTGATGGAGTTACACAAGGGCAAGAAGGAATGGAGTTAAGTCTTTTTTCAAGAGACAATATTGCAATGGGTACTGCTATTGGTTTATCTCATAATGTATACGATGGAGCTGTTTTTTTAGGAATATGCGATAAAATTGTTCCTGGTTTATTAATTGGTGCTTTATCTTTTGGACATTTACCTGCTATGTTTATTCCAGCAGGACCAATGACCTCAGGGATATCAAACAGTAAAAAATCTCATGTACGACAAGATTATGCAGCAGGAAAAGTAGATAAAAACACCTTATTAAAAGTAGAGTCCGCTTCTTATCACAGCAGTGGTACTTGTACATTTTATGGAACAGCAAATTCCAATCAAATGTTATTAGAAATGATGGGACTACAGCTTCCTAATGCTTCTTTTGTTAATACCAATACACAATTAAGAGATGTTTTAACACAAGAAGCCTGTAAACGAATTTTAAAAATGACTTCTTTAAGCGATAATTACACCTGCATAGCAGATATTCTTGATGAAAGAAGTTTTGTAAATGCTATTGTTGGTCTTATGGCAACAGGGGGATCTTCTAATCATACTATACATATAATAGCTATGGCAAAAGCAGCTGGAATTGTTATCAACTGGGATGATTTTGATGCTATTTCTAAAGTAACTCCTTTATTATGTAGAATGTATCCAAATGGAAGTGCTGATGTTAATCACTTTAGAGATGCAGGAGGAATGAGTGTTGTTATTCATGAGCTTATTGAAGCTGGTTTAGTTTTTGAAGATGTTCAAACAGTAGTAGGGAAGGGTTTAAAGAATTATATAGTAGAACCCGCCTTAGATAATAATCGTTTAGTATTTACAAAAGGTCCTAAGGTTTCAAGAGATTTAAATGTTCTTTCTTCTTATGCCAAACCTTTTTCTAAAGAAGGGGGATTAAAACTCTTAAAAGGTAATATTGGAAGATCGGTTATTAAAACATCGGCTTTAAGAGAAAATCACTTATATATTAAAGCACCTGCTCTTATTTTTTCTTCTCAAGATGAATTGCAAAATGCTTTTAAAGAAGGAAAATTAGAAAAAGATTTTGTAGCGGTGGTTAAATACCAAGGACCTAAATCAAATGGAATGCCTGAACTTCATGGTTTATTACCTGCTTTAGGAGTCTTGCAAGATAAGGGTTTTAATGTAGCAATTGTAACAGATGGTAGAATGTCGGGGGCTTCTGGAAAAGTACCTTCAGCTATACATATGGTATCAGAAGCTGCAAAAGGGGGAGTTATCTCACTTATCCGTGATAATGATATTATTTGTTTGGATGTACTTAAGGGTGAATTACATGTAGAAGTTACGCAAGAGGAATTATCTAATAGAAAAGAAGAAAAAGTCGATGTCTCTCATAATGTATATGGTTTTGGAAGAGATTTGTTTTCAAGTGTAAGATATTGTATAAGCAGTGCTGAAGAGGGTGCTTCTATTTTTGATTTACCTGGAGAGGAAAAAAACTAGGTAAAGATAAGATCACAAATTAAAAAGAAAAATTTTACAGAATATGAAAAATAAAAAAGAAGCCTTATAAAAATGAGAGAGAAAGAGTTAATATGAATGAAAAAAGAGATAAACTTTTCAATAAATTAAAACAATTAAAAGAACAAGTAGATGAAAGTACCATTAATGAAATGTTTACCTTAAATCCAGAACGATTTAATGAATTTAGTACTTCTTGTGAAGATATGGTTCTTGATTATTCAAAAGTACATATTGATAAAGCAATTAAAAAAACATTAATTGAATTAGCAGGGGTATGTAAACTAGAAGAAAAAAGAGAAGCAATGTATAGAGGGGATAGAATTAATATCACTGAAAACAGAGCAGTATTGCACATAGCTTTAAGAAATCAATCCCATGAGCCTATATATGTAGATGGAAAAGATATCATGCCTGATATTAATGAGAGTTTATTAAAAATGAAAGCTTTTTCTGATGGTATTAGAGAGGGGAGTATTTTATCTTCGACTGGAAAAAAATTCAAAAATGTTGTTAATATTGGAATAGGAGGATCGCACTTAGGACCTTCAATGGTTACAAAAGCTTTAAAACCTTACCATGATGGGCCAACAATTCATTTTGTATCTAATATTGATTCTTCACATATATACGATGTTTTAAATACGCTTGATCCCAGTGATACTTTAATTTTAGTTGCTTCAAAAACCTTTGTTACTATTGAAACTATGACCAATGCAAAAACCGCATTAAAATGGATGATCAAGGGGGTTGGCGAAAATGGTGCTAAAGAACACTTTGTAGCTATTTCAACCGCTCATGAAAAAACAAAAGAATTTGGAATAAAAGAAGAGCGAGTATTTGGATACTGGGACTGGGTTGGGGGACGATACTCAATTTGGAGTGCTATTGGGTTAGGTGTAATGATTGCCATTGGTATGAAAAACTTTACAGAGTTTTTAGAAGGTGCTTATGAAATGGATCAGCATTTTAAAAATACTCCTCTGGAAGAAAATATACCAGTACTCCTCGCATTAATTGGTATTTGGCATATTAATATCTGTGATTATTCTACACGGGCTCTCTTACCTTATGATCAGCGTTTAAGTTCTTTTCCTTCTTATATTCAACAATTAGATATGGAAAGTAATGGCAAGAGTATTTCTTCTAATGGGGATAGTATTCATGTACGAACAGGAGCAGTTGTTTGGGGTGATGCAGGTACCAATTCTCAACACTCGTTTTTTCAGTTATTGCATCAAGGTTCAGAAATAGTTCCTTGTGAATTTTTAGTAGCTGTTAACAAACATGAGAAAGATATGGATGAGCACAATAATCTTTTACTTGCAAATTGTCTGGCACAAAGCCAAGCATTAATGGCAGGAAGACGCTTGGATGAGGTAATTAAAGTACTTAAAAAAAGAGGTGTTTCTCATGAAGAAGCGATTCGTTTGGCGCCGCACAGACAATTTAAAGGCAACAGACCTTCAACTACCTTAATGTATAAAAAATTGGATCCAAAAACACTTGGAAAAATTATTGCTTTGTATGAACACAGAGTTTTTGTAGAAGGTGTGATATGGGGTGTGGATTCTTTTGATCAATGGGGTGTTGAGCTTGGAAAAGAATTGGCTACTGAAATGTTATCTTTAGTAGTAGGAGATAAAAAAGTAAATGAAGAAGAACTGGATTCTTCAAGTGCTGGTTTGCTAAAAAGTATTTCTAAGTGGAGCGAAAGTCTTTAATTTCGACGTAATTGTTTTTATATATAAATTGACTTTAGTAATTTAAATATAGCATTAAACGTAGAGAAAAAAATCTCTTCTCTGCGTTATAAGACTGCAAGTATTAAAACTCCATACAAACCCGTAAAAAGTAAAAGTATCGATTTTAGTATTCTTGTTTCTTTTTTTTCTTTTCTAAAAAGAAGTAAATATAAAAGAGCTAAACAAAAAGATAAAACAAAGGCTTTTTTTGCACCTATCTCAAAAGAATATTCTTCATAACTTTTGTAAGGATTCTTTTTTATATTAAAGGTATATGCATAATCAAAAAATGTTTGATACAAAGAACTTACTTGAGGAATGCCTACTTTAAATTCATCAAGATAAGAGAAGTTTTTATCAAAAGCAACAGCATAAATATACTTCTCATCTTTATAACGAATGAGTTTATTCACCGCATTTGCATAAATCTCAAGTTTCATAGTATTACTATCGTAGTATTTTAATGGTAATTTAACAAAATTATAATTCTTATACATAAGAACATAAGCATTGTTGTTTTCATCTATTATCAAACCATAAAATTCTTTTTTTCTACTTTCAGCAATTTTAATTTGTGTGATTTTTATTTTTGAATCATAAGAAACATTTTTAATAAACAGTTCATCATCATATCTTTTGAAATGAAAAAGTTTATTTTTGTTATCAAGAACAAAATAACCTTCATCTAAAGGTTTCATATTGGTTGTTTTCCCCGCAATAATTTTAGCTGGAAAAGAAAAACCTTTGTTTTTTAAAGCAAGAGTGTATTGCTTACTTAATTCTACATCTTTACTATTATCTTCTGAATCATAAATACTAAATTCTTGGTCGAGATTAAACATAAGGTTAGGGAAAGAAATAATTCCTTTTTTACTGCTTGGATTAAATAAAGGATAAAGTGCTATTTGATTTATATTTTCATTTACATTGTTATAAGCAAACTTAAAACTTTGTCTTGCTTTTTTTATCGTTTTTTTATCATAAGAAATACCATCAATTACAATAGGTAGTTTTTTTTGTATATCTAAGTTTCTCCAATAAATAAAGGGTAAGGCTTTTTCATACTCTTTTAAACTAAGTTTTTCATTTTTGTCATTTCCATATACAAAATGATGATAACCTAAGTGTTGTTTATACATAAATTGTTTTTGGGGTGCAGAATAAAATACATAAGTAGCCAAATCAATATTTTTTGAAAGGGCTTTTGTACTATAGGGCAGAAAAAAACTAAAAGAAGTTAAAAACAATACAAGAAAAATAAGAAAAGAAAGTTTAGGAATAAAACTTTTTTCTTTCAACAATGAATAATGCCCATTTTTAAAGCGATATAAAGAGAGTAGAGGCATAAATAATGATAATACAAGCAGAACAGTTAAAAAAGTATAAAGGTGGTTATAGCCTTGATATTTGTCATTTAAGAAAAAGAATGAAACAATCATAATCATTAATATACATAATAAGAATTTTCTTTTAAAATAAGGTTCTATCATAATTGCAACACAAAAAGTATAAACGACAAAAGATGCTAATATCCAAGGAAGAGCAGTTTGTATAGCAGAAACTGCAATTAAAGAAGGATAAAAAACAGATGAAATAAAGTATAAACACAATAATAAAATACTATTTACTAAAACTAAAAGTAATAAACCAACACTTAAATATAAAAAAACCATTTTATTTTGATTGATAGGTAAATGAAGAGGAATTCTAAACTTCTTTTTATGAATTTCAGGAAGAAACTGCGCCAGTGCAATTATAAAAGCAGCAAAAGAAGGCAGAAATTTAAGAACATCATAATAAATATTTCCAATATGCACAGCTTGATACCATAACATACTGTGTGGCTCTATTTTAGTAAAATTTTGTAAGGTACTTATATATAAATACAATAAAACAGCAATAAATAAAATTACTAAAGTGAAATAGATATATTTTATTTTTAAAAACTCTTTTGATAAAATAGCTTGAAACATTAATATCTCCCCATTAAACCAATAAAAGCATCTTCTAAATTGATTTTTTTTCTGTTTATATGTGTATGATTAAGCGGTGCAAAAACATTATGTGAGGCTTGCAGATTTTTAAGTACTTCTTGTTCATTTTCATAAGAATAAAGCCTTAGAGCATTTTTAGATACTTCTATATTTCTAATAACATCACTTTTGACCAAACGCTCAATTTCCCTAATTTTTAAATCATTAGGAAGGGTAAAATCAAGGGTATAGGATTTAAAGTTGTTTAATAAATCATCTAAGTTTGTTTTTAATATTTCTCCACCCTTATTAAGTAGAATGATTTCATCAATTAAGTGTTCAAGGTCTTGAACTACATGAGAAGTAACAAACACCGTTTTTTGTTCGCTTTTGACAAAATCATGAAGATAATCTAAGAATAATCGTCTGTAACCTGCATCTAAACCCATAGAATAATCATCCAGTACCAATAAATCAGGATCTTGAGCAAAAATTAGGCCAAGAACTACTTGTGACCTTTGCCCATAAGACATATTAGATATTTTATGTGTTTTTGGTAATGCCAATAAATCCATTAAATCATAATAAATATCTTTACGCCATTTTTCATAAAAAGGACTATAGAATTTTTCAATTTGTTCAATGGTCATAAATTCAAAAGTCTGATGCCCTTCATGTAATAAACCAATTCTTTTTCTGGTATTTTCACTTAAAGATGATGAAGGTTCACCAAAAATTAAACATTCTCCCCCAAGTGGTTTTAAAAATCCCATTAAGATATTAATTAAACTGGTTTTTCCTACCCCATTTTTACCTAAAAGTCCTACTATTTGGCCTTTTTTAACAGTAAAATTCAAATCGTCATAAATCTTTTTTTTCCCATAAGCATGGCTTAGGTTTCTTACTTCAATTACATTTTCCATTTTAAGAATCACTGCATTTAGTTTTAGGAGTTTTGCTTTTCTCATCTCCACACCCACAAGAACCACAACCCTTACTTTTAAAAAGAGATTTGTAAATATAGCCTAATGCAAAGGCTAAAATAAGGCCTGTGAAAATATATTCTTCTATACTCATTCTACAATATCCTCCCCTTTTATAGCTATTTTATGACCTTCTCCTGCATCAAAGTGTACAGTATAAGCACCTTGCGGTTTTCTAAAAACCACTTCACTGTCTTCGTTCATTCTGGTTTCCATAATGGTTGTTTCATTTTGTTTAATAAAAAACAAAATACCACTAGCTGAACTACCGTCTGAAAAACCACCTTCGCATACAATGTTTTCATCGCCGTTGTCAAAACAAGACATAATCGCTGTATGTGCTTGTGCACTACTTACAAGTAAAATAAGCGAAATTAAGATTTTTTTATACATATATTTCCTTTTTTTTTGAATTAGGGATTAAACCTAAAGCTATAGTTATTAAAATGACAGTGATATAAAAGAAGATCATTGTTTCTACCCCACTTAAAAAGTAAGCATTTCCAACATTATTTACTAAAATTGCTGCGAATATTCCTAAGGTTATTGGATAAATAGTTGCAAATATCATCCATTTATAAGAATTGGTTTGAACTTTAATCATAATCATTGTTGCAATACAAGGTGGGGTTAAAGCCATAAATATAAGAATGGCAATAGCACTTACTTCTGTGTATAAATTTGAGCTTGCTATTGCATTATTGTTTCTAGAGTTTGCAGCATTATTGTTTTCATATAAAGCTCCAATGGTAGCAACTGAGCTTTCTCTTGCTGCAAAAGAGCTTAAGAATGCTACATTGATTTTCCAGTCAAATCCCGCATATTGAGTAAGTGGAACAAAAAATTTCCCCATCATTCCTAAAGCAGAGTTTTCAACTTTTTCATTTTTAAGGTTTCTAAAAAGTGCTTTTCGTGCTCTTATGAATTTTTTAAAGGCTTTGTTTATTTTTCTTGCTTCTTTATCTCGTTTGGGTTTAACAAATTTAAAAAAGACTGGATTCTTTTCTATATATCTTGCATCAATACGTTTAGCTGTATTTTTATTTGTTGTATTCATACGTTTAGCTCTGTAGGTATTGTAGTAGTTGATATAGGCTTTAAACTCACTTTTTTCATCAATATGTGAAAGATACGTATTTGTTTGAATTCTTTTATAAAAATCTTTTTGCATTTTAATGGCTTGGGCATCAAAAACTTCTTTTTTTTCTTTTGAAACCCCTGGCACTTGTATTAATACAAATAATACCACAGCAACGGCTGCTACAATGGTTACAATCTTTTTAAGATAAAGCCAAATCCTGTCATACACTTTTATTAATATACCTCTTAGCGTAGGCAGATGATAAGAAGGAAGCTCCATAATAAAAGGAGTTGTTTCATAAGAAACAAAAAGACTAAGGGAGAGAATCTTTCCTACACTTAAAGCAATAAAAATAGTTACAGTAGAAATTAAAAACATAATAATTGCCATGTCTTCTTTAAAAAAAGCTGCAATGATAAGGGTATAAAAAGGTATTTTTGCAAGGCAATTCATTAATGGAACGGTAAGCATTGTAATCATTCTTGCTTTTTTATCATTCATTCCTTTTGTAGCCATAACTCCAGGAACAGCACAACCTCCTGCAAAAATTCCACCTAAAACCAAAGGAAGCGTGGACTCTCCATGTAAACCAAAGCGTGAAAAGAGCCTGTCTAAGATAAAAGCCATACGAGGCATGTATCCTACATCTTCTAAACATGCAATCAAAAAGAAAAGTATTAAAAATATTGGAAGATAATTAAGCAAAGCATTAACACTGTTCATCATCCAAATTGCCAGTTGTGTAATATAGGGAATGGAAGTAATATTTTCATTTGGAAAAAAAGAAATAACAAGGTTTTTTAAAGCAGCCAAAAGGGGCCAGGTATAATTTGTAAGTTCGTAACCGTAAACAATTGAAAGTTGGTACAATAAAAATATTATAAGTCCTAAAATGGGTAAAGCTAAAAATCTATTTAATACAATAGAATCAATTTTATCACTTATGGTTCTTTTAGAATTACTTTTTTTTGTACATACTTTAAGCCATTCATCTGCTTTGTCATATCTGGTTCTTACAATATAAGAAGAAGCAGTAAGTTCATACTCTTTTTCAAATAATGCTGCCTGCTCTTTTAGGGCATCAAAAATTTCTTTAGATTCTACTATATTTTCTTTTACATAATCAAACATTTGTTTGTCTTGCTCAAAAAGTTTAATGCTAATGTAAAAAGAAGAATGTTCAAGTTTTAATGGTTCGATTAATTTTTGAATGATATTTACATGTTTTTGCAAATTTTTATAATCAATAACATTTGAGATATGAGCTTCTTTATTATTATCAACCTCAAGTATTGCTTTTTTTAGCTCATTTATTCCTTCTTTTTTTGATGCTACGGTTTGAATTAATCTTGCATTACACAGTTTTTCTAAACGCGTAAAATCAAATTCATAACCGTTTTGTATTGCTACATCAATCATGTTAAAAGCAATTATCATAGGTTTTTGCATATCAAAAAGCTGCATACTTAAATATAAATTTCGTCTTAATGTTGAAGCATCTACTGTATTTAAAATAATATTTGTATCTTGCTTTAAAATATAATCTCTTGTGATCTTTTCTTCTACTGAAAAAGATGAAAAAGAATAGGTACCTGGTAAATCAATAATAGCAATCTTTTTATCATTAAAAGAAAAAGAGCCTACTTTTTTATCAATAGTTACCCCTGGGTAATTTGAAATATGCTGTTTTACATTCGTAAGCATATTAAAAATGGTAGATTTTCCACAGTTAGGTTGTCCTACTAAAGCAACTTGAATACTACTCATACCTAACCTTAATACACTTAGCTTCTTGTATTCTCAAAGTAATATAATAAGATGAAATTTTTACTTCAATAGGATCATTTAAGGGGGATTTTCTAATTAGTTTTATTTGGCTGCCTTCAATAAAGCCCATGTCATAAAATTTTTTAAGCAAAACTCCAGAGGTGTCTAATTTTGTTATTAAAGCAGTTTTATTTTTATCCATTTGGTCGAGGGTCATTAGTTACCTTATGATTTCTGATATAATACCCTGTTTATGAAATAGATTATCAATATTATTAACAAAATTTAAAGAAAATAAGAAATTTGTTCTTAATCGCTACACTATTGATACAGTCGAGTTATTCATCTTGTAAATATTTTTTATATCTTGCTTGTCATGTCTGTTTTTTATGAAAATAAAATTTAAGATAAATGCTATTCGCATTTAAATAATATTAAGGAAAAAAATGAACCACTTAAATAAATTATTATTTGTACTTCTTTTTGTTACAAATTCAATGTTTTCTCATATGCTTTGGGTTAATGCTTTGCAGTCTAAAAATTATAGCCCATCTTCTGCTTCGGTTAGTATTGGATGGGGACATACAACACCTATTGATGATATGTTAAATTCTTATAATGGAAAAGTAAATATTAAAGAATTTACTCTTACAAGTCCTGATTTGAAAAAAATAAACTTAAGAATTCCGAGTTCTTCTTTAGCAATTGTTAAACTAAAAACAAAAAACTTTGATGTTTATGATTACGATATTGCATTGCAAAAAATCGCCTTTAAGGAAAAAAGTAAAGAAGGTGTGTATATACTAGAAGCAAAATCGCAAGAAACACATTTGCTTAAATATATTGATACAAAAAATCGTACACGTTTAAAATTTACCAGTATTGATAAAACAAAGAATGTTCAACGTGTTATTAGCTCACTGCAAGGAAAAAGAACTGCAAAAGCATATATTACTCTTGGAAAATGGAAAAAAATAAAGCCCTTAAAACAAGGATTAGAGCTTATACCTTTAAATGATTTATCTAAGGTAAAAGTAGGAGATTTACTTAGTTTTGATGTATTATTTTATGGAGAGCCTCTTGCCTCTACTTCTAGTATGGAATATATTACTGCATCAAGTAATACTTTTGGACAAAAAGAAAAGTTTTCCTTGCTTTCATATATTGTTGATGGCAAAGCACAAATTAGAGTTCAAAATAAAGGACAGTGGCTTATATCTACTACTCATAAAGATGAAGTACAAAACAACATAAAATTAAAACACTTAAAAAATAAAGTTAAAACAATAGAAGAAACAACAACACTTACCTTTATTGTTCACTAAAGAAGAACATTAATATAGGAGATATAAGGTATTTTTTAAGAGAAAAAGATAACTTTATATTGAACAATGATGGTTTTATATTTAAGAAAGATTATTGTTTAATCCCTTGAGGATACGAGGAAAAGATTATTTAAAGAAGGTTTTTTATGGTGATCACGATTGGAGTTGAACCAATGGCCGCTTCGATGTCAACGAAGTACTCTACCTCTGAGTTACGCGATCATATTATAGATAAAGTTTAGTATATTGATTGTTTTGTAATAATATTGTCTTTGAATGATAGCACCTAAACTCTTAATCAGTGCTTTGAAGCAGCTTCTTTTATTTAATCCCTTGTTCCTTTAATCTTTTTCTTAACAATATCATAAAACAAGGGCTTTTTATGAAAAAGAAAATTTTAAAAAAAAAAGGGGTTTAAATAGTATTATCTTTTTAATCTATAGGAATAATAATTTCAAAATCTACGCCTTCATTGACTTTACTTTTACATGAAATTTCTCCCTCAAATTGTTTTTTAACAATATTATACAAAATATTTAAACCTAAACCTGTTCCTCCAATACCTCTTCTAGTGGTGAAAAAAGGTTCAAATATATGAGGGAGATCACTTTCTTTGATTCCTTTACCATCGTCTTTATAATGTAATACAATATCGTTTTTTTCTTTTTTTAGAGTAAAGGATATAAGACCTTTATCTTTATTGGTGTATCCATGTATTAGTGAGTTAAGTATTAAATTTGTAATAATTTGTCCAAAAGCTCCGGGATAAGAATTTATTTTTACATCAGAGGGAATATTATTTTCAATTGTGATGTGTGTTCTTTTGATTTGATTGTGTATAGATAAAATAATACTATTGGTATAATCTTTTACATAAAACTCTCTTTTAATCTCGCTTGTTTGATCAACAGATACTTGTTTAAAGGATTGCACCAAATCGGATGCTCTTTGTATATTTTTTAGTACTTGGCTGGAAATATCTTTTGATTCGTCTAAGTATTTTTCAAAATCTTCTTGTGTCATGTCTTGCGTTTCATAGATTTTATGAATATTATGTGAAATTTCGTCAAAATAGGTGATACCTGTTAAAGCAATGCCTAAAGGAGTATTAATCTCATGTGCCACCCCTGCAACAAGGCCCCCTAAACTTGCCATTTTTTCTGCTTCGATTAATTTATCTTGTGTTTTTTCAAGATTATTTAGAGTTTTTGACAATTCATTATTTAAGAGATTTAATGCGTTTATTTTTGACTCACTCATAAAGAATTTAACCAAAATAGTCATTATTAAAATAACAATTACAAACAATATCATAATGAAAATATAGGTTAAATTAATAAGTTCTACAGATTTATTTTCGATATCTTTTATAAACTTATTTGCTAAAATATCTAATATTTTTTCACTTTTATGAATTGAGTTTCTCATTTTTCCCATAAGTCCTAGATTTTCATTCAGTCCTATTTTTTCTTGAAGTTTAACGAGCTCTAAAAACTTTAGTTTATATTGTTTGAGTAAATTAATTCTTTTTTGATTTTTTGCAGCTATAAAAATAGTTCTTTCTTTTTTTAAAAACAAAGCTCTGTATTTTAAATCTTTTCTTAGTAAAAAATCTTTTTCGTGTCTTCTTAATTGTAGAACATCTGAAAGCATTTTTTTATTTAATTTAACGTCATCTAATAATGCATGGGCTGTTTGCCTTAAGTCTAAATATTTAGACTTATTTTCATTGAGTCCAAAGATTTTTTGAGTTTCTACAATATTTTTAAATAATAATTTATATTCTTTGACTGTAGTATTAAATCTTAAGAGTTCGCTGGTATCAATTTTTTCTTTTTTTAAATGATTTATTAAGGAGGTAATATTTCTTTGAATTTTTATATAATTTTTCGTAAAATCCAAACTGTACTTTTCATTATGTCTAAGTAAAAAATCTTTTTCGTTCCTTCTTAGGAATAGTACATTATTTTGTAAATCTTTTATTATCAAAACTGTTTCTGTTAAGTTTCTAAGCCCCTTTTCTTCTTTGTCTTCAATTTCTTTTAACATAAATAAAGCACTTATGACTATAAGAGATAAGGAAACTAAATATATTTTATTTCGTTTACTCAAAGCAAAGACCTTCCAAAATGTTGATAATTAAAATATATTATTTTATTAATAATACTTTGATTAAAACATAAGTTATTCCGATTCTTTAAATTTTGTTTAAAGTTATTAGATTAATAAGATAAACTAATAATTTTCTTAATAAGTCTATTAGCTTAGGAGTGTAGTATTATTGTATAAGCTAAAAAGGGACTTCTTATGTTCTTAAATTAAACCAAAGGAATGAGCTTTTAAAAGAATTAAATATTGATATGCTTAATTATAGATTTTAAAGAGTAAAAAATTTATAAATGTTTATTTTAAGAGAGAAAGGTATTCAATGGCTAAAATAAATTTTTCAAAAAAAGAAAAGAAAAAAACGTTGCTGAATGATACGTGGAAAATACTTATAGTAGATGACGAAATTGCTGTTCATGAAATAACAAAAACGGTTTTAGGACATTTTGAACTGGATGGGAAAAAAGCGGAACTCCTTAATGCTTATAGTGGGAAAGAAGCCCTTGAAATAATGCAAACTACTCCTGATATTGCCGTAATTCTTTTAGATGTGGTTATGGAAACTGAAAATGCTGGATTAATAGTGGCACAAAAGATAAGAGAAGAGTTAAACAATAACATTGTTCGTATAATATTAAGAACAGGACAACCAGGAAGTGCCCCAGAACAAGAAGTCATTGTCAAATACAGAATCAATGACTACAAAGAAAAAACAGAGCTCACCTCTAAAAAACTGTTTTCTTCTATAGTGACTGCTATTAGGTCCTACCAAGACTTAATTATTATCCAAAAAAGCAGAGATGGTTTGGAAAAAATTATTGACTCAACAAAATCAATTAATGAAGAACGCTCTTTAGAACTGTTTGCAAAAGGAGTTCTTACTCAATTGATTTCTATTTTAAATTTAAACAATACTTCTTTGATTTTAAATACAAACAGTGCACTATCTATTGAGCAAAGAGAAAAGAGTTATACAATATTAGCAGGTACAGGAGAATATGAAAATATTAAGCATTTTGAAGAAATCAATCAAAAAGTAAGAACATTAATTTTGGATGCCATAGAAAAAGAGACAACCCAATTTGATGATAGCTCCTATCTTGGGTATTTCAAATTTAATGACAATATAAAATATTTGATATATATAACAGGATGTGAAAATATTAATATATTAGATAAACAACTCACAGAGATTTTTTCCAATAATATTGCTGTTGCTTTTAATAATATCTCTTTAACCAAAGAGATTATCGATACCCAAAAAGAAGTCATTGAGAGATTAGGTGAAGTGGTTGAAAAAAGATCAAAAGAGGCTTCTAAACATGTTCACAGAGTAGCAGAGTTTTCATATCACTTGGCACTGGATTATGGTTTGTCCCAAAAAGAAGCCCAACTTCTACAAATGGCATCACCTATGCATGACGTAGGGAAAATTGGTATTCCTGATGCCATTCTTTTAAAACCTGGAAAATTAGATGAAGCAGAGTTTAAAATCATGAAAAAACATGCAAGTATTGGATATAAAATTTTAAAATCATCAAAAAGAGAGATTTTTAAAGCTGCTGCTACTATTGCTTATGAACATCATGAAAAATTTGATGGTTCTGGTTATCCTCTTAAAAAAAGAGGAGAGGATATTCATATTTTTGGAAGAATCACTGCTGTTGCAGATGTTTTTGATGCTCTGTCTCATAAAAGATGTTATAAAGAACCATGGAAACTTGAAGATATATTAACATTGATGAGAGATCAAAGGGGCAAACATTTCGACCCTAAGTTAGTGGACATTGTATTAAAAAATATTGATAAGTATTCAGACATTATTGCTTTTGTAAAAGATTATACTTCTTTAAATAGCTTTAAATAATACATATATATGAACTACTCCTAAATTTTGAAGCATAAGAAAGGGGTAAAATCTTTGAAATGAAAGTCTGATTTAAAAGCAGTAAATAAGGTCTAGGCATATAAAAAAGAATGCTTTCAAGTAATATGAATTTTAATACAATATAATACAATAAAAGATCTTTTTGTATGAAAAAAACTGCTTTACTGCTTTGGTATAAACAAAACGGACGACATGAACTTCCTTGGCGAAATACAAACAATGCATACCATATCTATTTGAGCGAAATAATGCTTCAACAAACACAAGTTAAAACCGTACTTGAGCGATTTTATTTCCAGTTTTTAGAAAAATTTCCAAGTTTTGAAAGTCTTTGTAAAGCAAAAGAATCGGATGTTTTAAAAGCATGGGAAGGTTTGGGATATTATACCAGAGCCAGAAATATTCATAAAACTGCCAATATGATTCAAAAAAACCTGCCTTCAAGTGTAAAAGAATTATTAGAACTTCCTGGTATTGGCCCTTCTACTGCTAATGCGATTGCTTGTTTTGCTTTTGGAAAAGAAGTTCCAATTTTAGATGCTAATGTAAAAAGAATTTTATACAGATATTATAAAATCAAAACTGCAAAAGATAAAGAACTTTGGCTTTTATCTCATAAATTATTTTCTTCTTATAAAAAACATGCCTATGCGTATAATCAGGCCTTAATGGACTTAGGCTCACAAGTGTGTACCAGTAAAAAACCTTTATGTAATAACTGTCCTTTAAATGAAGGCTGTGAAGGGAAAAATGAAGCAAGTATTTACCCAGAAAAAAAGCCCAAAAAACAAAAAGAATTAAGAAACAGACAGTTAATAATATATAAATATAAAGATAAATATGCTTTATTTCAAAATGAAAACAATCTTTTAAAAGGTTTATGGAGTTTTAAACAATACCAAGTTTTAAAAGATGAACTCTATGATACTTATTTGGGTGAAATTAAACATGAATACAGCCATATATCTTTAAGAGCAAAAATATACCTTCGCTGTGTTTCAAAAGAGCATTTTAAATCATGGTTTAATAAAGATGAAATAAGTGAGCTTGCTTTAAGTAAGATTGACCATAAAGCATTGGCTTTAGAAAAAAAATACAATGAAGGATAAATGTGAAATATATAAAAATAAATGAGTTTTTTCATGATGTTTTTGGAAAAAAACAAAGTGTTTTAGAACTTATTGCTGTATTTGTATTCTCTTTTTTAGCTACTTATTTTATTTATAATAATTATTCAAATGATACGCAAGGAGCCCTTAGCTGGAAAATAATCGCAGCTTTTATCTTAGTAGCTGATATTATGGCGGGTTGTATAGCTAATTTTACTTTCTCTACGAATCAACATTATGTAAATCAATCTAAAAAGAGACTTTTGTTTATTTTATTTCATATCCATCTTCTTGTTATTTCTTTTTTATTAGATGCTTATTTTGTATATGCTTTTGTTTTTACTGTATATACAATAGGTGCAGCTTGTATAGTGAATGCCTTGATTGGAAAAAGAATTCAGCGTTTTATTGCAGCTAACTTGATGTTTTATGGACTTATTATGATTTTATATTTTTCTTTGCCTTTATGGTTTATTTTAATTTCTTTGTTTTTTATGATCAAACTGGTTTTTTCTTTTTCTGTAAATCATTATGAAGTTTCTATTTTAAATAATAATTAGCAGGTGTTTTTTCTATAGTTATTTCACAATTTTTATTTAAAATGAAATACAATACAATTTTAAATAAAAGCTTAGTTTTTAAGTTTTAGCAATGACATTTTAAGTAAAGTAGAGGATAAAGAACTATACTAATAAATGTTTTAATAAGATATACCTTGTTTTTATTTAAAACTGTTTCAATTTTGAAGGATTATTATGAAATTTAAATATATTGTTTTTATTTTTTGCATCTTATTTGTAAATGTATATGCACAGTCTCCTGTTTGGAAAATATCAAAAAATGGCTCACATCTTTTTATTGCAGGAACAATACATTTATTAAATAAAGATGATTATCCTTTACCAAAAGCTTTTGATTATGCGTATAAAAGATCTTCTACTATTGTATTTGAAGCAGACACAAATAAATTTTCACAAGCTTCTTTTAGACCTTTAATTTTAAGAAAAACACTGTATTTGAAAAACAAAACTTTGGAGAATTATTTAGATGATAAAACACTAAAAGAATTAAAGTTGTATTTAAAAAAAGAAAATATAAGTTATGCAAATGTAGCCAAATTAAAACCAGGTATGTTGAGTATTACTTTAATGATGCAAGAATTAAAAAAACTCTCACTCTTAGGGATTGGAGTGGATGAATATTATTCAAAAAAAGCTTTAAAAGATAAAAAGAAAATAAAATTCTTAGAAAGTGTTTTTAAACAACTGGATTTTTTAAGTAATATGGGAAAAAACAATGAAAGCGCTTTTGTAAAATATATGTTAAAAGATTTAAATAATATAGAAAAAGAATTTTCTTTAATGAAAAAAGCATGGAGACAAGGTGATAATGAAGCACTTAAAAAAGTTTCTTTGGATTCTTGGAAAGATAAATTTCCTAAACTATATCATTCTTTATTAATTAAACGAAATAAAGCATGGATGCCTAAGATTGTAAAAATGCTTGCGAATAAAGAAGTTGAACTTATTCTTTTTGGGGCACTTCATTTAGTAGGTGAGCATGGTGTATTAAGTCTTCTTGAAAAAAAAGGATATAAAGTAGAAAATATTAACTGATAAATATATAGCATAAGATGAAAGTCAGATATGAATTAAATTTTTAAATAAGAAAAATAAAAAAGTGCTTTGTAAAATACAAAGCACTTTTTTTTAATCAAATGTTCTAACAAGAGAACACGTTTTATCATATTGTATAAAACTAACTAGGAGAGCATCAACTCCTGTGTTTGTATTTTTACTGTCTTGTGTAGAATCTGTTTTTGTTAGGTAATCTAATAGGATTTTTTCTCTAATAGTTTGTCTTTTTTTAAGATTTTCATTTAATGTATCACTTAAATTAACAAATTGTTGACTTGATATATCTGCAATTCCTCCAATTTTTAAGCCAACACCAAATAGATTTAAGCTTAAAATTTTACCAGCAACATCTTGTTTGATGTAGTTATATTTAAATTTTTCAATAAATTGTTTACAATTATTGTCAGAAATATAAAATAACTTGTTAATTGCGCTGGGAAGATCTTCTTTAGCAATTTTCATAATGTTTTTTTTACTAACTGTTGTGTATCCTCTACAGATATTTTGATTTATATCTTCTTTTTTAGTGTATAACTCTTCTTCTGTGTCAATACATTGATATAAATCTGCTGATTCCACGTTAGGGTTCATATCAATAAAAGTAGTGGGCTTGGTTCTTAATATCTTTTCACTGTAACACCCAGTAAAAAACAGTAGCGGCAATATACTTAAGATTGTAAATTTTGCAATACTCATAATATCTCCTTATGATATTTAGTACTACAGTATATCACAAAATAATATTCTATATTATTATTGATGTAATTATTTTATGCTTTTTCTATTTTCTTATTATATTTATAAATGATTTAAGCATATACTTTCTATACTTTTATTAAAGGAATATAATGAATAAATTTTACCCCATAATTGAGCCTTATAATAGTTTTTTATTAGAAGTGGATTCTATACATCAAATATATGTGGAAGAATGTGGAAACAAAAATGGAAAACCTGTCATTTTTTTACATGGAGGTCCAGGAGGAGGGTGTTCTAAGAATGACAGACGTTTCTTTAATCCTTTGGAGTACCGAATTATATTATTTGATCAAAGAGGCTGTGGGAGATCACTTCCTCATGGATGTTTAGAAAATAATGAAAGCCATTTTTTAATTGAAGACATAGAAAAAATAAGAGAAAAACTCAATATTGATTCTTGGCATGTTTTTGGGGGATCTTGGGGTTCTACTTTATCTTTATTGTATGCACAAGAACATGTACAAAGAGTAAAAAGTTTGGTTTTAAGAGGTATCTTTTTAGGAAGAAAAACAGATACTGCATGGGCTTTTGATCAAGGACCTGCTGTAAGAATGGTTCCTGATTATTGGGAAGAGTATTTAACAGCTTTACCTTCTAGTTCTGAAAAATCTTTTGTAAAAAGAGCGTACGAGGTTTTAACAGGAGAGGATAAAGAAGCAGCTAAAAAACTAGCTAAAGCTTGGAGTAAATGGGAAATTTCTTGTGTTACTCTTGTTCCTAATGAAGCGTTTTTAGCTGCAAATACAAATGATGAAGCTTCTTGGACACTTGCCAGGCATGAAGCACATTATATGGTGAATGCATTTTTTATAAAAGAAAATCAAATTCTTGAGAATTGTTATAAAATCAAAGATATTCCTACTTGTATTGTTCATGGACGTTACGATATTGTTTGTCCTTTTGATAATGCATGGTTATTGCATAAAGAATTAAAAAATGCTAAATTACTTATTGGTTTAAGTGCAGGCCATGCTTCAATTGAGCCAGATAATATTCATCATTTAATTGCTTCAACAAATGAAATGTTAAAGGTAGAATAAAATGAAAAAAAATGCTCAAATTATCATTTTTGATGATACTTGTATTTTTTGTATTAAAGCGGTTAATTTTATTATTAAAAGAGATAAAAATAAGATTTTTTATTTTGCAGGCTTTACTAGTAAAAGTGCAAAAGAGCTAATTAAGAAATACGGCCAAGAAGAGCAAGGAAATAAAAGCATACTATTAATTAAAAATGACAAAGCCTATAATAAAAGCAGAGCAGTAAGCCAAATTGCACTTTCTTTGCCTTTTTTGTGGCCTAGCCTTATTGTAATTGATATCTTCCCTTTGTTTTTAATGGACGCTTTATATATGTGGGTATCAAATAACAGACATAGGTTTTTAAAAAAAGACAAATCGAGTAAAATCAATAGTTCTAGCAATCTTCTTTCTTAATAATTTCAATTTTATTGTTACAATTCTTAAAGCTTTAATATACAAATAACTGTATATATTATAAATAAATGTATTTTAAGCTTATTTATTATAAAATTCCGTGATTTTTTAATAAGGTAAAATAATGCAATTAAATTTTTTTCTTATGAGCTGTATTCTCCTAGCTGTTGTTTTTGCAGTACATGCCTTTTTGGATGGTTCACATATAACAGAACCAAGAAACAAAGAAGATGAATTTCCTACAAATTCAAAGTTTTTTGCATATTTTTATTGGAACTGTACTTTTCTTTTTATACTTAGTATAAGTGCTTATTTATATTTGATTTTTCACTAAAATTTATGTTCTAAGTTTTATTAGTATATTATATGGGCAAATTTTTAAGGATTTTTTATGACACTTATTGAAATAATGACGTTTACTTTTGTTGCGATTCTTTTAGTAGTATCTCCTGGTCCAAATGGTCTTTTACTTGCGAAAACAGTACCAATATCTGGAAAAAATGCAGGTTTTGCTAATATTGCTGGATTTATAAGTGCTTTTTATTTACATGGGGCATTATCAATTCTTGGAATTTCTGTTATTTTAACATCTTCAGCTGAAGCATTTTTTATAGTCAAAGTTTTAGGGGCTTGTTATTTAATATTTATTGGAATAAAAGCATTATTTTCTTCTTTTAAAAATCAAGATTTTAAAAATGTAAATAATACTAAAAAGAAGAAGAGTACAATTAAAATGGCTTATTTAGAGGGTTTTTTAACAAATGCTTTGAACCCTAAGGTCTCAATGTTTTATTTGGCTGCTTTTCCTCAATTTATCCCAACTACAGGTTCTTCAATTTTTTATGCTTTTTTATTAATTACGATACATGCTCTTTTAAATACACTTTGGTTTTCAAGTATGGTTATTTTACTTTCAAAAATAAAAACAAAAAATAAGGATTCTTTTGCCCAAAGATCTTTTAGAGCTTTTACCGGTATTGTTTTTGTTGCTTTTGGTGTGAAACTTATTACTTTTGAAAACAAATAATACGGGATATATATTATTTCCTTTTATTATTTAAGATAAGAGTTATTTAAAAAGTTTCTTTTTAAGATACTTTTTATGTATTTATACTATACTGATACTCAATATCAATAAAGGAAACAAATGCAAGTATTCTATATATTATTTTTAGCAATCGTTGGTTTTGGAGCTCTTTCAATTTTTTGTATTATTATTTTTGATAAAATGGTCTCAAAAAAGAAGTCCATTGTAAAAAAAGAGAAGAATATATTTTTTAATTAATTTTTTTTTCTTAATAGTTTATATTGAATTTTTTAGTTAAAATTCTTTATAAACTTTAATTTAGGCTCTTATGAAAGATATATTATACTTATTTACTGATTCCAGTGTTAATCCTCAAACAAAAATAGCTTATGGTTCTTATCTTTATCTTAGTGATGAAGAAATAAATGCTAATAATATGCCCTACGTAATTAAAAATAAGCGTTTTTCTAATACTTCTTCTACTTTAGCAGAATTACAAATACTGCTTTTTGCTTTAAAAGAAAAAGAATTAAGTTCTTACTCCCTTATTATTTATACCGATTGTCAAAATATTATTGGTTTAAATAATCGAAGATCGAAGTTTGAACAAAACAATTATTATTCAAAAAACAATAAAAAAATTAAAAATCATTTATTTTATAAAGAGTTTTTTACTCTTTGTGATGCAATAGATTGTTCTTTTGTAAAAGTAAAAGGTCATAAAAAAACAGCAGAAAAAAGCAGTATAGATCGAATTTTCTCTTTGGTTGATAAAAATGCACGAGAGCATTTGCGAAATGAGTTTTTAGAAGAAAAGTGAAGTTCAAAATAATTATATAAAGATTGGATAAATTGATGTATAATACAACGTTTTTTTAAATATACAAATATTGTATTTTTTATATTTACGAAAAAAGAAACTATTGAAAAGACATGATATGACAGAAATAGAAAAAATGAAAAACGATTTGGAGCCTTTAAGACAAGAACTTATTGCGCATGATTTATATAAAAATGTAGATTCAGTTAAAAGCATTCAAGTTTTTATGAAAATGCATGTATTTGCAGTTTGGGATTTTATGTCTTTATTAAAATCTTTACAAAGAGAATTAACCAATACAAATGTACCTTGGACTCCCAAAGGGCATAGGTTATCAAGGCGTTTGATTAATGATATTGTTTTATGTGAAGAAAGTGATTTTAACGAAAACAATGAAACTATGAGTCATTTTGAAATGTATATTGATGCTATGATACAAGTAGAAGCAAATACTTCTGATATCAATACTTTTATTGATAATTTAAATGATGCTAAGAGTTATCAAAAATCTTTAGAAATTGCAAAAGTAAATGAAGAAATCAAAAAATTTATTGATTTTACTTTTTCTGTAATTAATACCAAAAAATCCTATTTAATTGCTTCTGTATTTACTTTTGGGCGTGAAAATTTAATTCCTGATATGTTTGTTGAAATTGTAAGAAAATTCAATAAAAACCCTCAAGCTGGTTTATCAAAACTGGTATATTATCTTGACAGACATATTGAAGTTGATGGAGAAGAACATGGACCAATGGCTTTAAATATGATTAGCGAATTATGTGAAGGTGATGAAGAAAAATGGAGCGAAGCAAGAGAAGTTTGTAAAGAAGCACTCTTTCGTAGAATTAAACTATGGGACAGCATTAACGCTTGTATTTTAGAAAACAACTAGATTAAAAGTATAAACA
Source organism: Campylobacteraceae bacterium (assembly GCA_013215945.1). NCBI lineage: Bacteria > Pseudomonadati > Campylobacterota > Epsilonproteobacteria > Campylobacterales > Campylobacteraceae > Campylobacteraceae bacterium. The sequence goes on along the minus strand of JABSOM010000009.1, from coordinate 73,187 downwards.
TTTTGTTTATACTTTAATATATAATCATTTTTAGGATATTTGCACTTAACATTATAAGTAAAACACTAATGAGAACCTTTTTAATAAAAGCTTCTCCTCCTTTTATTGCATAATGACTACCAACATAAGCGCCTAGTGCATTAGCAAGTGCCATTGGCAAAGCAATACTCCATAAAATTTTTCCTGCTGCAAAAAATGCAATAGCAGAGCCTATATTTGTCATTAAATTAAGGGGTTTAGTTGATGCAGTTGCTACAATATAATCAAGATTTAAAAATCTCTTCATAGCAATAGTCATATATGTTCCCGTTCCAGGCCCTAATAAACCATCATAAAAACCAATAGGTGCAGTACACAATATAATTTTTTTCTTGCTAAGTTTCTTTTTCTCTTCTTTTATTTTAGTACTTTTTTTAAGTAAAAATAATAAAGCAATAGGAATAGATATTAAAATAGCCCAGGCAATTATCTCATCGCTCAAATACATTACTAAGTTTGTTCCAAAATAAGAAGCGATTAAACAAGGTCCTATTGCAATCCAAACTATAGTAAAGGACATTTTTTTACTCATGGCATATTTAATACTTGCCATTAATGTACCAAATAATCCTGCAATTTTATTTGTTGCTAATACAAATAAAGGAGGAATGCCGCTTAATAGCAAAATAGGTACTTGAATCATACCTCCACCTCCTGCAATTGCATCAATGTAACCTGCAACAAAACCTGTTAAAATAAATATTATGTACCATGTTAGACTTATATCTTCTAAAAACTCCATTAAAAACCTTTTTGTAGAATAATAAGTGAAGAATATCAAAATTTGTTAAAAATGTCTTGTACTTTTTTGACATTTTTTATAAAATGTTAAATAAATTAAAATATAGGTTAATTATGAAAATAGAAGAGTTAAAAGATATTATTTTTAAAAATGCACAAAATACAAAAGAAGAATTTACGCGACTTTTCCACGGACGTGGAGGCTATTATGATGCCTATGAATATCTTCTTCTTGACTCAATGAATAAAATCTTGTTCTTGAGTTTGTATAAAGAAGAAAAAGAAGAAAATCAAATTATAGCTTTAGTAGAAGAACTGTATTATGCTAAAAAATATGAGTGTTTTATTGTTCAACGGCGATATTTAAATAAATCACCAAGCATGATAGTTCTTGGGGAATTAAAAAAAGAAGAGTTTTTTTATGAGCTTGGATTAAAATACCAAGCACATTTTTTAAACAATCAAAATATGGGATTTTTTTCTGATATGAAAATAGGGCATGAGTATGTTTTAAATAACAGTAAAAATAAAACAGTGTTAAATTTATTTTCTTATACCTGTGTTTTTTCTGTTTGTGCAATAAAAGGAGGGGCTGCAAAGGTTGTTAATATTGATATGAGTAAAAGTGCTTTAAATATTGGACGAACAAATCACAGGCTTAATGATTTAGATCTAAAAAAAGTAAAATTTTTGCCTCATAATATACTAAAATCCTGGAATGCTATTAAAAAAGAAGGGCCTTATGATTTAATTATAATTGATCCTCCTAGTTTCCAAAAAGGAAGTTTTGCAGTGAGTAACGACTATGAAAAGATCATTAAGCGTTTGAATATTTTTGCAAAAGAAGAGTGTATTATACTTTCGTGTTTAAATGCACCTGAGCTTAAAAGTGATTTTATTAAAGATATTTATTTACGTCTTGCCCCAGAATTTACCTTCAAAGAACGCTTAAATATAATGAGCACTCATCCTTGTAAAGACGAAGAAAGAGCTTTGAAAAATCTTATCTTTACTAAAACAAGAAGAACTTAAAAAGCATTTTTAAAAGAATTGAATATAATTTCTTCTTTAGATGTTTTTGTATTTGCATTCATAATCACATATAAAAAGTCTTTATTTAATACTTGTATATAAAAATGTTTAACATATTTATATGAATGTGATTTATTTACAATAGGATAAGCATATTGTTTAATAAAACTAACTTGCATTAACATATACGTAATAAACGTAACAAGTAAAAATACTTCAACAAAAGAAAGCAGCATTGCAAAAGTTTTTCTTATTTTATGACTGTTCACAAATTCATTGATAAAAGAAATCAAATATTTAAGAGAATAAAAAATTATAAAAAGATTAAGTAAAAAAGCGATTAAAAGTAAAACAGAATTAGTATCTGCATATATAATATGCAGTTTTTTTAGAAAGAATGCTGTTGAGCCTGATAATTTTGCAGAAATTGTAATTAAAAACAGAAGTTTAAAAAAATCAAAAAACTTAAGATAATAATATTTTTTATATGCATGATATGTAAAGAATAAGATGAGTAAAATAAAACTTAGGTCAATTAACCTATAAAAATTGATTTCCATTGAATGCCTTGTTAAATATGTAATATAAAATTATATCTAATGAAGTTTATATTTTTCTAATAAAAATAAAAATTACTAATAATATTGAACGATTAATTAATCTTTAGGTTCCTGTTTTCTTTTTCTTCCTCTTAATAGTATCTTTTTTTGTAATTTAAAAAATTTTATTTTATTTTCATCTGAGATATCAACAGTCGTATGGTCAATATCTTCTCCCATTTGTACATTTAATAAATCGCTTTTCTTCATTTTTAGAATTTGTGAGGGAAAAACACTTCTATGTCCTGTCATTAAAAAAGAAATAACACAAGAAATAGCAGCATAAGGTGCAATTTCTACGCCAAAGAGCTCTACTGCCATTATAGTGGCTGCTATTGGTGCATTTGCAGCACCTGCTAAAACAGAAACAAAACCAATAGCTGAAAAAAATGCAAAATGATCCCCAACCATTGTTGCAAATAAATTTCCACTGGTTGACCCTACAAAAAATATTGGTGTTAATACCCCACCACTTCCGCCTGCGGCTAAAGTCAAAGCAGTAAAAACTGTTTTTAATAAAAAAGCATACCAAGGTATTTCTGCTGCTATACTTTTATCAGAGAAAAAAGACGTATTAATGGTTTCAAGGCCTAAACCTAAATAAGCTTCTCCAAATATAAGAGTAAGTCCAATAAGAATTAAACCTCCTAAAAAGGCTTTTAAATATATATTGATTTTTATTTTTGAAAACGCAAACTCACTCTTTTTTAAAAAAGTAATTAAAAAATCAGATACAATACCAAAAAATATCCCTGCAAGCACAACTTGAAAAATTAAAGAAAATTCCAAATCAATACTTTGAGAAAATCGCATATTAAAATACGTATAGTCCATTCCTAAAAAACGAGCAGTTGTAAATGCAGCAAAACCAGAGATAAAGGAAGGAAGTAAAACATTGTACATAATAATACCTACAATTAATACTTCTACTCCAAAGATTGCACCAGAAATTGGTGTTCCAAAAACAGAAGCGAAACCAGCAGAAATTCCACAAATTACCAATACTTTTCTGTTTTCTTTTGAAAACTTAAATAAATCAGCAATAAAAGAAGCAGCACCTGCTCCTATTTGAGCTCCTGGCCCTTCTTTACCTACAGAACCTCCTGAAAAGATAGTAACTACAGTAGCCAAAAGTTTTACTGGAATAATAATAACATCAATTTGTCCATGTCTTTTGTGAATGGCTTCAATTACTTTTTCTGTTCCATGGCCTTTGGCATTTGGTGCAAAAGTTTTTACAAGCCAGACCGTAAACATAAAAGCAAAAGGAAGGGTGTAATAATAGTTAAAACTTAAGAGTTCTCTTGAATCTTCTGCTGCTTGTAAGATGGTTAGAAATACAGTTACAATAGCACCAATTACAATTCCAATTAAACTTGAAATTAATAACCATTTAGAAATAGAGTATAAAATAATAGATTGTTCAATAATGTGTTTTTTCATGTATGTTACTTAATAGTTTTTCAAATTATAGTTTATCCTGACTTAAAATAAAGCCTAAAATCAGTGATATACGAATAATTTTCTTGTAATTTAAAATATTTATAAAAAAAATATATTTTTAAATATCTTGGATATATAATTCAAAAGTTTATTTGTAAAATTGTTTTATAATTATTTAGATATAATCTTTTAAAATTTAATAATAAGTATGATATTGAATCAATTTGAAATTACCCAAGATATAGAAAACTTAAACTTAGAAAATATTCATAAAGAAGTTTTTTGTTATAGTTACGACATTCGCAATATAAAAACACTCATACGTAATAACGTAGATGAAAGCAGTGAGTCTTATATGGCCGCTTACAGCAGTTTTAAAGGCGAAGTATACGAAAACATAATTTATGAGCATTTATTGAGATATGCGCAAACTAACGATGAGATTACGCGCTTTGTTTTAAAAGGTCCCCACCAAAACGCGGATCACAGATACAAAAAGAATGGTTTATTAATTAATAAAAGTGCACAAATTGTTTATAAATCTGTTTATAAAGATATTTCAGAATTTGATGCTTTATTTTTTACCAAAGATGCTTTGTATTTTGTAGAAATGTCAACATCTAAAAAAACAGTGTCTTTAATAAAAAGACTTGATAAAAAATATGCTTTATTAAAAATATTATTTCCTTCTATGCAAATTAAATCATTAATCGTATTAACAGAAGGTTCTTTGGGCATTAAAAAATTTCCTTCTTTTTGTACGGTTTGGCTTACTAAAGAATTAGACAATGAAATTTTATTAAAAAATATTATTTTCAAAAAAACCAAGTATAAAAAAATTGAGCCTCCTAAAGAAAAAAAGTTTATAGAAACATCTGTTATTAAATATAAACAGTTTGTATATTTTCAAACCTTAGAATGGATTTTAAAGAATACCCGTTTTAAAGATTCTTCAAATATTAATTTGAACTTTTTTAAATCCAGAGTATTAGGTCTTTATTTTGATATTTTTACAAAACTGTACATTGGTTTTATAAGTACAAATGATTTTAAGACTATTTTTTCTGATTTTAAACTTGAAGCAAAAGATGATCGCGTGCTTGTTACTATTGAAAAAATAAATACAAAAATATATGATATTGTTTATTATGTAAAAGAGAAAAACAATAAACTTAAACGAATTTACATTAAAAATATGAATGAAGTAACTATTAAAGACAAAGAAATTGATGGTTTTACAAATACTGAAGTTAAATATTTAATGAAATATGTTTTTAATGACACACATTCTTTAAGTATTGAAAATATCAAAAATATTCAAAGCCTAGAAAATGGTGTAAGTTTTGTTAAGATAAAATAGTGAAAGCTTTAAAAGCTGTAGAGAGTATTGATTATCTTAAACTTCTTTTTTTAAGCTCAATTTGGGCTGGAAGTTTTATTTGCATTGAAGTAGCATTACAAGAGTACTCATTTTTATTTATTGCATTTGTTCGTATTTTTTTTGCTGCTTTATTTTTTCTTCCTATTATTTATTTTAAAAAACTCACTTTTCCAAAAGATGCAAAAACATGGCGTATTATTATACTTGCCGCTTTGTTAAACAACTCTTTGCCTTTTTCTTTACTTGCTTGGGGACAACAATATATTAATGCAAGTACGGCTTCTATTGTTTTAGCGGTGGGTCCTTTTATTGCATTGATATTATCGCATTTTATTACAAAAGATGAAAAATTCACTTTTTTTAAACTTTTGGGTGTAATATTTGGTTTTTTAGGAATAGTATTATTATTAGCAGATGGTTTTAACAGCGATAATATTAATGCTTTTTATGGACAAATTGCTGTTTTATTTGCAAGCATGGGGTATATCGCTTCTGGTTTATTATTAAGAAAACTTCATAATATTTCTAGTATTATTACTTCAAGTTCTATGTTTATTTGTGCCTCTCTTATTTTGTTTCCTTTTGTTTTATATTTTGATACGTTTATCTATGAGAGTTATTTAAATACTGCTTTTTATGCTTTGATTTTTTTATCACTTATTCCAACAGCATGTGCTTCTATTATTAGAATAAAAATAATACAAAGTGTTGGTGTACAGTTTATGTCTTTAGTTACGTATTTAATTCCACTCTTTACTATTTTTTGGGCTTGGGTTATTTTTGATGAAAGCCCAAAAGACATAACCTATATATCATTGTTTTTAGTTCTTTTAGGTTTATTTATAAGAAAAATAAAAATTAAACAGAAGACTTTTTAAAGGGTTTTTTATATCTGATTTCATTATTTGGAATACACTTGACTTGATATTTAACCATTTGAGTAAAGGGTTCTAAAAATCCTTCTAATTCCTTATTTTTTATATTTTCTATTCCATGAATATTCAAAAGTTCAAGTATACACAAGGTTGATTCCATAGTAGATAAACAATAATGTGCGGGTTGAGTTTTAAATATAAATTGTGAACTTTTATTGTGAGTGAAACTCATTCTTGGTAAGCGTGCTAAATTTTTACTTACTCTTAACATCTTTTTTGAACAGGCCCAAGTAGAATCAATTAAAAACAAAACCAAGTTTTTCTTTTCTTGGGGTTTGTTTTTATTTAATAATAAACTCTCATGTCCTGGGTATAAAATATAACAAGCATTGTTTGTATCATCTATTAATTCATTAATTCTTTTATTAGTAGTAAAATCTATACCTATGTGAATTTCGGAATTTTTTAAAGATTTATGCGTAAAATGTCCACTTCCATTTTTAGTTTTTCTGAATTCTTTTGGATGCATTAATAAAATAAATTTTGTATTACTTGATATTTTATTTATATACTTGCACATACACGTAAGCATAGGTCTGTAACAAGAATAACATGTTTGTCTTTGGTCTAACAAAAAAGGCCTTTTTGCAGGAGTATAGCCAAGTTAGATAAAATTTACTTTAAGAAACTTATGATAACAGTTCTCAATATTGTTTAAGTATTAAAATGTTAGAATACCTTAAATAAAAAAGGAGAAACTATGAGTGATAATATTTTAATAAATAGAAATAATATTGAATTTAATCAAGAACTTATTTTAAATGTTAAAAATGATTTTACGTTTAAAAAATTATTGTTTATGGGTTCGAATGTAAATACTAAATTTGACGAAGGTTGGTGCTTATTATTTGAACTGATTTCAACCAAAACACAAGATAAAATTAAAGATATTGTGGAATATGGTGCAAATATCAATGAAAGAGATGATAGTGGTAGAAATGCTTTGTATTGGGCGATATTTTATAAAAATTTATCGGCTATTGTTTTATTAATTGAATTAGGTATTGAATTAATTGTTGATATTAATACTAAATTACATGTTATGCATTATGCTGTATATAAAAACAATGCAAAAATGATTAAAACCTTATTACGTGCAGGATTAAATATCAATCAGCTTGATTTGGTTAGATCTACTCCTTTGATTTACGCTTTATTGTATAATAAAACAAGAGTAGCAAACTATTTAATATCTAATGGCGCGTGTTTGACTCATGAAGATAATTTAGGAAACTCAGTAAAAAGTTTGGTAAATAATCTTAATTTAAAGGTTAATATAAATATATAAAACATTGGTTTTAAATAACTAATGTTTTATTTTTGTATTGATATATTTTTAATAAAATAAACGATAAAAAGAGAGCAAAACTTAAGCGAATTATTATTACTACAGTAAAGTCTGCTCCAAAAATCACAAACAGCATGGTATCTTCAATAATAGCATGACAAATCATTAAAAAATTACTTACATAAAATAAATCTTCACGATTAAGGGATTTATTTTTTGCTTCATTAATTAAAATACCCGCCCCATAAGTAATACCTAATAATATTCCTACTCCCAAAGAAAAACTTTTAGAAATATTTTTTTTGCTTTTTTTGACAAAATCTCTTGATTTAATATAATCCATAAGAAAAATCAAAGAAGTAATAAGTACTATGATTTCTAATGAAAGTATAAAAGAAGAATACAAAGAACCTATCATCAAATCATTAAATGAACTGTAGGTTGTTTGTTCAAATACAGAAGTACTTAAACTTGCTTCAAAAAATGAAGCAGGTAATTTACTGGATAAATAAGCTATAAATAAGCCTGCTGTAAAACGTAATAAATAAGAGTAATAATTTGCAATGCCTAGTTTTTTCATAATAATGCCTTCTACAATTAAGGAGTGACACGTTCCTAAAAAAATGGCTAAAACAGACCACTGTTGTGGATTTAAGTCCAAAGGTGCTGCAAATGCAATCGCTGCATATAAATTAAGAAATATACCAGAGATAATAGCTAAAGCAGCTTCTTTAGGTAAACCTAACATTGATGTAAAGGGTTCAATAATAAAAGATACATGTGATAGTACATTGTAATAATATAAGATATCTGCCAAGATATAAATAGGAATAACCAGTTTTAAAATTATAAGAGCACTTCTAAAAGAAGAATATAGAGTATTTTTAATATTCAAATTATTTGCCTTTGTAAGTTGATATTGGATAATATCATCTTAAAGAAAATGTGTCTTGTATTATATTGACATTAGAAAATTTAGAAGGATGAATATTAAACTTTTATACGATTCAAATAATAAATTTTATGCTCAAGTAAAATACAGCGAAGATATTTTTTCAAATTATTCAAAACATTCTCATGAAACCTTGAATATTACAGCTCTTAAAGAAGGTTGTATTCAAGTTGATGTGTATTTAAAAGAAACACAATATTTAAAACCAAAACAATTGTGTTTTTTTAATCCGCAAGAAGTACATTTGACAAAAAGTATGGAAAAAAGCTCAAAAGGTTATTATTCTTTACATCTAAATAAACAATGGTGTATTAAAATACAAAAGAAAATATTTAAAAAAATGAAACTTTCTTATCTTCCTCTTTCTCTAAATATCTTAAGTTCAGAATATTATTATGATGCTTTTGTTTTTATGTGTGATAGAGTTTTAAGAGAAAAAGAATCTTCTAGTATACACAATGAAGTTTCTTCTTTTTTAAGAAAGATTTTTACACATTATTGCAAAGAAATAAAAAATGAAAAAAAACTTAATGAGAATAATATTCCCTTAGAAACAATAGAAAGTTATATCATGGAAAATATTAATGAACAACTTAGTTTAGAAGATATTGCTTATGAAGTAGGGTATAATACCTCCTATATAATAAGAGCATTTAAAAAAAAATATGGACTTTCTCCCCATGCGTATATGATTAATAAAAAAATAAATTGTGCAGAAAATATTTTAGCAAAAAACTCAAATCTTAATGTAAGTGATATTGCTTATGAATTTGGATTTTGTGACCAAAGTCATTTTACAAGAAGTTTTAAAAGAGTTTTTGGAATTAGTCCCAATACTTATAAATAAAATGACTTCTTAGGTGAATATTTTATTGATATTAAAAGAGAACTTAGATATATTCTAAAAAATTATTACTGGGGAAAAGAATGGATTTACGAGATCATAGACAAGAATATGCAAAAATGTCTTTGGAGTTAGAAGACTTAGATAAAAACCCTATTGTTCAATTTGAGAAATGGTTTGAAGAAGCTACAGCGTCAAAAGTACCTGAACCAAATGCAATGACTCTGGCTACTGTTGGAAAAAACTTATTACCATCTATTCGTATTGTATTGTTAAAACTATTTGACCAAAAAGGTTTTGTTTTTTTTACAAACTATGGAAGTTCAAAAGCAAAACAAATTGAAGAAAATCCACAAGCTGCTTTGCATTTCGCATGGTTAGGGGTTGAGAGACAAATAAAAATCGAAGGTAGAATTGAAAAAATTTCTACCGCAGAATCTTTAAAGTATTTTTTGTCACGGCCAAAAGGCAGTCAAATTGGAGCTTGGGTATCCCATCAAAGTGATATTATTTCTTCACGTTCCATTTTGCAAAATAAATTTAACGAAATAAAGAATAAATTTTTAGAGGGTTCTTTGCCTTTTCCTTCTTTTTGGGGTGGTTATGTGATTAAACCTGTGAAAATTGAATTTTGGCAAGGTGGAAAAGACCGTTTACACGACAGATTTGAATATACACTGGAAAATGGTAAGTGGGTAATTAATCGTTTAGCACCTTAAATTATTATACAAAATGGAAATCACTTAATCTAAATTTAAGAAATGTACAGATAGAATTATTTATTAAGTTATTATTAAGGAGTATCTAATGAATGAAATAGGACCTGGAAATAATCCCTATGCAAATGCGTTTAAAAATTTTACAAATGCAATGTCAAAAGAAGGTAATTCAAATCAAGAAACAAGTTCAAAAAATCAAGAGACTTACTTTAAAGCAAGTTACACTGAAACATCTATAAATTTATCGATCTCAGATGAAGGATTTAATCTCTCAATTAGTATTAGATCTTTTGAATTTTCAAGTTACAATACCAATAATCAAAGCATACTTGATAAAATTTTAAATGGAAATCAAGAAGCTTTAGATTTTTTATCTGGTAAAGACGCTTTTTCTTCAAATCTTAAAGAAATGGGATATGAAGGAAAACCTATAAGTGAATTGGGAGCTGATGAAGCACAGGAATTATTAGATGAAGGCGGTTTTTTCTCTATTGAAAAAACTTCTGATCGAGTATCTTCTTTTGTTTTTCTAATATCAGGAAATAATATCGATGCTTTACAAGAAAGTAGAAAAGGTATTGTTCAAGGTTTTGAAGAAGCTGAAAAAATGTGGGGTGGTGAACTTCCTGAAATTTCTTATAAAACACAAGAAAGAACACTTGCACTAATTGATGCTAAAATTTCAGAACTATTAGGTACAAATGTAGAAGAAAATATTAAAGAAGAAGAAACAAACTAGTTTCTTCTACTGTTCTTTTACTTTTCTTTTGGCTTTCATTTTATTTAAAGCCAGTTTTCTCATATCTGCCGTAATATCACTTTCGTCCATGATTTCAAGACCTAAGAGTGTTTCTATACAGTCTTCAAGAGTAAGTATACCCTCTGTTTGGTCATAATTATCAGATACTATAAACATATGTTCTTTTTTCTGTATAAAAATGTTCATGGCTTTTGCAACAGGAATATTTTCATTTAAAGTAAAAACATCATTCATAATAGATTCAATTTTTACATTCTTATCTTTTATTGCTTGTTTAAAGATTTTTTTTGTAATTACAACACCTACAATATTATCAATTGTTCCATCATAAACAGGTACCCTTGAGTATCTATAGGTTCTTTTGTCTTCAAGAATATCTTTTATAACAATAGATTTTTCAATAGCGTAAACAACAGATCTAGGCGTTAAAATGTCTTTTATTTTAACATCATGTAGTGTCAAAGTATTTTCTATTATATCTGATTCTAAATCTCCGATAATTCCTTCTTCTTCACTTAAAAGTGTAGAGTGAATTAATTCTTCTCTCGAAATTGAATCACTGTTATCATTTCCATTGGAAATTTTTTTTGTAACAAATTGTGTAATTATAATAATTGGATACGTAATAAAAATAAAAATATTAATAATCCTGGCAGCTAGTGGTGCTAATTGTTTCCAATATACCGCTCCAATTGTTTTTGGAATAATTTCTGCTAAAAATAAAATTAAAAATGTTAATGTTATTGATACTAATAAAACAAAATTTGAATCATTTTGAAATACATGTTGTGCTTGCACACCAATTGCAGTTGCACCTAAGGTATTTGCAAATGTATTGAGTATTAAAATTGATGCAATTGATTTGTCAATATCTGTTTTAAGTGATTTTAGTAAAGTACCAGATGGTGGGTCCTTTTTTTCTAAAACTGAGATGTATGCTACATTAGTAGACAGTAAAATTGACTCTAATACGGAACATAAAAATGAAATTGTAATAACAAGAACAAATAATAGAATTAAGATATCCATTTTGTCCTACTTCTTCGTAAATATAAACTCTGCCTCTGGGGAACGTCCAAGTTCTTCTCCTAAATAAATTAATAGCTAATAATAGCACAAATTAAGTAAATTAAAACAAAATACTTAGAAAATAATACTTAATTTGTAAAAAAACCCTAAAAGATGTATAATGGTTAATATGCCTTTTATAGGAGGATGTCATGGAATTTGGATTAGTAGCTAAATTACAAGAGTTTCAGTTTAACTCAAATGAGAAAGTACAGAAAGTTAATGAACTAAAAGCTGTACAACCTTTAAAAGTACATAATGATGTTGACGAAATAAATACGAATGATGTTTCTTCTCTCGATAAAACAAATGAAGTTTCAAAAACTGAAAAATTAAGTACGAAAAACTATAATGAAGTGGTTTTATCCAATTTAAATTTTGGATTTAATGATGCGAGCAAAGATTTTTTTGTAAAAGTTACTAGAGGCACTGCTGAAAATAAATATCCTACTGATGAAATGATGAGATTAAAAGCATATTTAATGCATGAAAATGCACAAAAGATATCTTAGTAATTTAGTATTTTGTTTTTCTGCTCTAATATTTGTTTTGCTAAGATAAATCTGTCCATATTCTCTAATTCTATTTCATCTAATAAAACCTTATATTTTTCAAAAACTTTCCATACTTTAACATAAGCATGAGGTCTTTTTTTTATATGAAGTAATGCCAAAGCCGTGGCTCCATTAATTAGACCCTGCAAAGCTTTTGCATGTTTTTTCATTTCTTTTTTTTTATACAATTTCCAATCGTCTTCTAATAACTCATGGGCTTGTACAAATTCATTTTTTTGAATGGCTTGTATAAATAAGTCAATAGCTAATATTTTAGTCAATAAAAGTTCTTTTATATAAATTCTCAACTTTACTTCTTGCCCAGGGAGTTTTTCTTAAAAACGTAAGACTTGATTTAATAGAAGCATCATAATTAAAACAATTAATATTGATGCGTTTTCCAAGTTCATTAAAACCATATTCTTTTTCAAGAGATATAAGCATTTTCTCTAAGGTAATACCTTGCATTGGGTTTGTATTATTATTCATTTTATATCTTTATTCTTTTTATTTTTTGCATACTATTGTGCCAATTCTGCTTCTAAGTAATAACCCGTATATGAAGCTGTTTTTTTATGATTTGCAGCAATATCTTCAGGTGTTCCTTCAGCCACTATTTTTCCACCCTTACTTCCACCTTCAGGACCCATATCAATAACCCAATCAGAATTTTTTACAATATCTAAGTTATGTTCAATGACTAAAACAGAATTTCCTAAATCAACTAAATGGTGCAATACTTTGGTTAATCTATCAACATCAGCAAAATGAAGACCCGTTGTAGGTTCATCTAAGATATAAAGTGTTTTACCTGTATCTTTTTTACTTAATTCTTTTGATAATTTAATTCTTTGTGCTTCTCCACCTGATAAAGTAATAGCATTTTGTCCTAAAGTAATATATCCCAAACCTACATCACTTAAGGTTTGAAGTTTTGCATGAATTTTTGGAATTTTAACAAGGAATTCCAGGGCTTCATCAACACTCATATTTAATACATCGGAGATACTTTTTGTTTTATAATTAATTTCAAGGGTTTGAGGATTGTATCTTGAACCATGACATTCATCACATTTAACCATAATATCTGGTAGAAAATGCATTTCAATCTTGATTTCACCTTCTCCTTGACATTTCTCACAACGCCCACCTTTTACATTAAAAGAGAAGCGTCCTATTGCATACCCTCTTAATTGTGCTTCTTTAGTTTTTGAAAATAACAGTCTTAACTCATCCATTAAACCTGTATACGTTGCTGGATTTGATCTGGGAGTTCTTCCTATTGGGCTTTGATCTAAATAAATCACTTTATCTAAAAGCTCAAGTCCTGTAATTTCTACACCATCCACTTTATTTACTTTTCTTGCATTGTTTAATAATTCTTTTGCAACAGGAAGTAGGGTTTGTAATATTAAAGAAGACTTTCCACTTCCTGATACTCCTGTAATCGAACACAAGGTTTTAAGTGGAATTTTTACATTTAAATCTTTTATATTGTTAATTGTAACATTTTTTATTTCTATAAATGTTTCACAAGGTCTGTTGTGTTTGTAATCAATTTTTTTGGCACCTGAAATATATTTGGCAGTAAGTGTTTTTGCTTTAAGCATTTGTTTATAGGTTCCATCAAAAACAATATTTCCACCAAACTTACCTGCTTTTGGTCCAATATCAACAATATAATCTGCTGCTTTAATGGTTTCTTTGTCATGTTCAACAACAATAACTGTATTCCCTTTTTCTTGTAAGGCTTTTAGTGTTTTTATTAGTTTATTTGTATCTCGTTCATGTAAACCAATAGAAGGTTCATCAAGTACATATAATACACCCGTTAAACCAGAACCAATTTGTGAAGCAACTCTAATTCTTTGTGCTTCTCCACCTGAGATACTTCTTGCATCTCTTCCTAAAGTAATATATCCTAAACCTACATCAAATAAGAAATAAATTCTTTCTTTTATTTCTTTTAAAATAGAAGTAGAAATGAGTGTATCTTGTTCATTCAAATATGAAAAATTATTTTTATCTTGAAAAAAAGTGTGAGAATCTTCTATAGGAATAGACGTTAATTCACAAATTGATTTACTGGCTACTTTAACAGCCAAAGAAGAAGGTTTTAATCTGTGACCACCACATTCAGAACATGTTTTTTCTGTCATGTATTCAGCCATTTCTTTTTCATCTTTAATCATTCCGTAGGCAATTTTTACAACACCTTCCCATTTTCTGCTTAATTTGTGGTTTTTCCAAGTAAATTTTACCTCTTCAAAACCTCCATGATAAATGGCTTTTTTCTCATGTTCTTCTAAGCTTGAAAAAGGAACAGTGATATCTATATTAGCCGCATGACAATAAGCAACTAACATTTTAAAATAATAGCCTTTATTAAAACCATAAATAACTTTAATTGCGCCTTTTTCAATAGATAAGTCTGCATTAATAATTTTTTTCATATCAATGGCATATCTTATTCCTAAACCATCACAAGAAGGACAAGCGCCTTTAGGTGAGTTAAAAGAAAAAGATAAAGGTTCTAAGGGTTCAAAAGATATTTTACAAGCAAAACATGCCATGTGTTCTGAGTAATGGTGATGTTTTTCACACATTACATCTTCATGATTAATTACTTCAATCTCAAGTTCTCCAAAACTTTCTTTTAGACCTTTTTCTACATCTTGGGCTATTCTTTGTCTGTTTTCTTCTTTTACACCCACTCTATCAATGACGACTTTAATAGTATGCATTTGTGTTTTTGCTAGTTCTATGTCTTCATCAAGTCTAACCATAACACCATCAATCATAGCTCTTACATAACCTTTTGCTCGTAACGATTCTAATAAATCAGCAAAAGTACCTTTTTTACGGTTGACTAGGGGTGCTAAGATAACAAGTTTTGCATTTTGGGGCAATGTTAGTACTTCTTCAATAACATCAGAAGCACTCATTTCAGAAATAGGGTCTCCACATTGATGACAATGTTGTTCTCCAATCCTTGCATATAAGAGTCTTAAATAATCATAGACCTCAGTAATTGTTCCTACTGTAGATCTTGGATTTTTAGAAGTGGTTTTTTGATCAATTGCAATTGCAGGAGTTAGTCCTTCTATGCGTTCAACATCAGGTTTGGCAATTTTGCCTAAGAACTGACGTGCGTAAGCAGATAAGGATTCTATATAACGTCTTTGTCCCTCTGCATATAACGTATCAAAAGCCAATGTTGACTTACCTGAACCTGATAAACCTGTAAAAACAATGAGTTTGTTTTTAGGTATTTCTAGGTTTATGTTTTTTAAGTTGTTTTCTCTTGCGTTAACTATTTTAATTGTATCTTTCATCACCATTCCATTGAAAAAATAAGTGTGATTATATCATAAGTTATTTAAGACAAAAAGAATATTGCATTTTGAAAGCTTATTAGTATAATAAAAGATTAAAGAAGCATACGCTATTTTATTTATTAATTACTTTAGAGGAGTTACTATTTACTTATGAATATTATTAATAACTTTAAAATACAAAATGAAACCTTTTATTTTTATGACTTATCTTTACTTTATAAAGAATATGAAGTCTTGTTGTTTTTGCCTATTGTTCTAAAAATTCTCTTAGAGGCGAATCTTAGAAAAGCAAAAGACGAAGAAGAATTTAATAAAGTATTGAATGTTTTTCTGGGGAAAAATAAGGAAGATATACATTTTTATCCTTCTCGAATTATCATGGAAAACTTTGATTGTATAACTACCTTACTTGATTTGGCAGATATGAGAGAAGAAGCATTAAAACGTAAAAAAGACAGCTCAAAAATAAATCCCTCTGTAATGCTGGATATACTTTTGGATGATTTTAGCACTAGTACGTTGAATAATGAAGCTTTTGAAAAAAAGCATGACTTATATACTTGTATCAAATGGGCAGAAAAAACTTTTTCGAAAATAAGAGTAATTCCTCCTGGAAGTGGAATGAATCATGATTTACATTTAGAATATCTTTCAAGTATTATACACCTAGAACAAAAAGACAATAAAAATTTTATTTACCCAGAAATGTTGCTTTGTCATAATTCTTTTAATGTTATGCATAATTCTCTAGGTGTGTTTGCTTATAATCTTGAAGGAATACAAGTCAAAAAAGCTATTTTTTCTTCTTCTTTTTGTTTAAAACTACCCAAAGTGCTTGGCATAAATATTCAAAAAGAACTTAAAGAAGGTTTGGATTCAAATGATATTGTACATGCTTTGTGTATGCGCTTGAATACTTATGATCTTAAAGGGAAACTCATAGAGTTTTATGGAGAAGGACTTCACTCTTTAAGTTTAGAAGACAGGGCAACAATACTAAAATTATGTCCCAAATACGGTGCTATCTCTGCTTTTTTTGCGATTGATGACAAAAGTATTTCTTATTTTAACAAAACACGAAAGAATGAAGATTTTTCAAAAATTATTAAAGTATATTTAGAAAAACAAAAAATGTATTTTGATCAAAGTGTCTTAAGATATGATGAAGATATGATTATTGACTTGTCAAAACTTTCTGTTATGCTGTCTTTTTTAGAAAAACCGTCAACTTTTTTTTCTTCAGATGAATTTAACTTAAATAAAGTAAAGAATGAGGGAAAAAAACTTCATGATTACGATATTGTTTTTGCTAGGATTTCTTCTTGTATTTCTACTTCTAATCCTTATATTTTAATACACAGTGCTTTATTAGCTAAAAAAGCCTATGAATTTGGAATTAGAATTAATGCTCGTATTAAATGTAGTTTAGAACTTTCGTCTTTAAAATTAAAAGAATATTTAGTAAAACTGGATTTACTGAAATATTTTGAATATTTGGGTTTTTTTATTATTATTGCAGAATCCTGTGATATTCCTTTATTACAATTAGAAAAAAATATAGAAGAAGACATAAAGAATTATCATCTAAAAGCCGTTTCACTTAGTTCCCTCAAAGATGAAAATAGCACAAAAACACACGCACTTGTAAAAATTAATTATCTAATGTCTCCCTCTTTGCTTATATCTTATGCTCTTCTTGGAAATACAGCTTGTAATATATTAGAAAGTGAAATTATGAGTGTTTCTGATGAAAAAATTTATTTAAAAGATATATGGCCTAGTAATGACTTAATGAAGGAATATTTAGACAAACTCGATTATTGTATTTATAAGAATATTTATCAAGATGTTTTTTTAGGAAATGAACTTTGGAAGGCCATTGCTTATGAAAAAAAAGACCTATATCCTTGGCCAAAAGAATCGATTACTTTACAATCGTTAAATGTATTTCAAGAACAATCGCAAGAGAAAATAACTATTGATAAAGCAGGAATACTCTTACTCTTAGGAGATAATATTAAAAGTGATGAGATTTCGCCCTTAGGGCAAATACCTTTGTATTCAGAAGCAGGTGAGTATTTGGAAAAAAAAGGCATTAAATCTTATGCTTATAATACCTTTTTATCTCGAAATTCAAATGCACAAGTGATGGTACGTGGGAGTTTTGACAGTGATACTTTAGCTAATAAAATGCTTTTCAAAGAAGGTGCTTTTACAAAAGATTATGAGAGTTTGGAAATAATATCAGTATATGAAAAGTCTCAACGTTTTTTTAAAAAGAAACAAGCCTTAGTTATTTTTGCAGGTAAAGAGTATGGAGAAGGAACTTCAAATGAGTGGGCAGCAAAAGGCACTGCATTATTGGGCGTAAAAGTTGTTATCGCAAGCTCTTTTTCACCTTTGCATAAACGAGATCTTATCTCTTATGGGGTACTTCCTTGTGAGATCCTTGATGAAGATATTAAAAGCCTGGCTTTACAAGGAGATGAAATAGTGTCTTTGCACTCTTTAGGGCATACTTTTATTAATGAAAAACTTGATTTAACAATATATGCAAAAAATAAAACAATTTCACTGAAGGTTTTATCACGTATTGATAATGAAGAAGAGTTAAAATACTATAAAGAGGGGGGCGTTTTATCCTACTTGTTAAATAAGATATTAGACTCACAAAAATAAGTTCTGTTTCCTAAAGCCAATAGGCTTTAGGGCAAAAATGTTTTCTAAGTCTTAATAATACATTTTATACAGCATAGAAATTAAAATCAGTAAATATAAGCTTAAAATATATTTTTTATAGGAAACAAGATTTGTTAAATGTTTAAGTTTCACCCCAGCATAAACCCCAAATAATGAAATTCCCCCTATTATCATACCTTCTTGATATAACATTTGAGAATTACTGCTTAAAGATATAAAACCTGCAAGGGAAGAAAACATTACAAAAAATAAAGATAAAGAGGTAGCTGTTTTTAAATTATAATGCATAAAACCAACTAAAATGGGAGTCAACATAATAGAACCACCCACTCCAATACTCATAGCAATCATTCCAATACAAGAGCCAATTAAAATTAAAAAACCTTTTGAAGGTACTTTTTGTTTTTTGTTATGAACTGCGGGAGTTTGTAGTATTTTTAAAATTGAAGCTACTAAGATTGCAAGAAAAAGATATTTTAAACCAGCGTTTGAAATATTAGAGGTAATAAAATAAGATAAAAGACCTCCAATAAAACCACCTATACCTAACATGACTCCATCATAAACAATATCTAATTGTTTTTTAACATTTAAAAAAGATCCATAAGTGGAGGAAAATACCATTTGAAGAATAGAAATTGCAACTGCTTCTTTCATTACAAAACCAGAGATTAAAAGCATGGGAACAAGAACCATTCCTCCTCCCACCCCAAAAAAACCTGATACTAGTCCTGTTATTAAACCAAAAATAAGCAGTTCTGGGATCATTTTTTAATAGAATTCATAGCTGTTATGAATTCTTCATAAATAGATTCTAAGTCATGATCTTCTGTAGATAAATCTATATGATCGTGTTTTTTAAGTGCATGCTCTAAAAGTGCTACTCTTTTTAATAAATATTCAAACATTTCTTTATTAATATCAGGTAAATCTGCATGATTAAGTTTTGTTTTTTTACAGCTGCCTCTGTGAATGATTTTGGCAGGAACGCCTACCGCAGTTGAGTCATCAGGTACATCACAAATAACTACAGAATTAGCTCCAATTCTAGAATTTCTTCCCATAGTAATGTTTCCAAGTATTTTAGCTCCTGAGCCTATTACCGTATGTGCTTTTACAGTAGGATGGCGTTTTCCTTTACTTAAAGAAACTCCACCTAAAGTAACGCCTTGATAAATAAGAACATCATTTTCTATAATGGCAGTTTGCCCAATTACAACACCAATTCCATGATCAATAAATACGCGTCTTCCAATTACGGATGCCGGGTGAATATCCATATTACATAAAAACTGAGTAATTCCCATAATAATACGACCCAATATTTTAAAGTTATTTTTATATAAACGGTGGGCAATTCTATGATTTATAATAGCCCAAACACCTGGGTAGTTAAAAACCAATTCTATAGTAGAATTTAATGCCGGATCATTAACTTTTGGCACATTAAAATCTTCTTTGATTTGTGCCCATAAACTAATAGCTTCATTGTCATTGGAATTGTTTTGCTCAATTTCCTCTGAAGTATTTTCTTTTAAATCGTTTACTGTTGTTTCAACTTTGTTTGTTTCACTAGTATTATCTGAGCTCATTTTTTTAGTCATATTAACTTCCCGTTGTTTTTAAATATGAATTTTCATTCAAATATTTTTGTAAAATACTATAATGAGTATCATCGAGTTTGTTTTTTAAAATATTTTTTATCTTAATTGTATCATAATCTATATCTTCTAAGATATCAATAATTTTTTGTGATTCCAGAATTTTTTCACATTTTACCTCGCCATCTTTAAAAACAACATTAATCTCTGTTGGATGAGAAAATAAGTTATGACGCATTCCTAAAATGTCTTGGTAGGCACCTACATTAAAAAAAGCCAAAAAATACTCTTCTTTTGAAAGATCAACATTATGCAAATACAAAGCTTTATCTGCGTTAAAAGGAATTTCTCCATCAGAATCACAAGTAATATCCCATAAAGAAGCGGAACGTGTAGGTTTTTTATCTAAATGCGTTAGTGGCATAATTGGAAATTCTTGATCTATTCCCCAAAAATCAGGCAAAGATTGAAAGATTGAAAAATTTAATAAATATTTTTCTTGTATTTTACTGTCAATGCGTTTTAATTCATCGTAATCATTTATTTCTAAAAAAGAAATGGCTTTTTTGATAATAATTTGTGTTAAAACTTCTGCATTTGATCTGTCTTCTAAATCAATATATCCTAAATCAAAGAGTTTTAGCAAAGATTCTAAATGATCAATACTGTCATGCATAAACTCTAAAGCTGTTTTTTCATTCATATCTTCATAAAGTTCTAGAAGTTCTTCAATTAAGGGTGGATTTTTTTCTTTTAAGCGTAAATTCTTTTTATCATATTCTGCTGAAAAGAGTTCTAGTACTGGGGTAATTAAAACACAAGATGAAGCCGCAATAAAACGTCCTGATTCTGTAAAAATATTAGGTTCTTCTACGCCTTTTTGTTTGGCAATATTTTTGAGTGTAAATACAACATCATTGGCAAATTCTTGTAAATTATATTGAGTGGTTCTTTTATAAGCAGAATATTCAACATTTAAACCCCCTCCAATATTAATGGCTTTTAAGTTTTTAGCACCAAGTTTTTTAAGAGCTGCATAAATATGACCTGATTCTTTTAAGGCTTTTTTTAGAGGTTGAATGGAGTTTAAAGCAGAACCAATATGAAAATGAATCATAGATAAAGCATCAATTATATTGTGTTTTTTTAAGATATCAAACGCGTCCAGAATTTCTGTTGAACTTAAGCCAAATTTAGAATCAATACCTCCTGATTTTGCCCAAGCCCCACCACCTGCATTAAAAAGTCTTAAGCGTAAACCAATATTAGGAAGTTCAAGTTTAGATTCTTTTTTTACTTCTAAAATAGTTTTTAATTCATTTATGCCTTCAATAGTAATAGTAACATCATGCCCCATTTTTTTTGCAAGAAATGCAATATGAATCATTTCTTTGTCTTTAAAACCATTGATTGTAATAGGAGCACCTGTATTATTATAGGTCATGGCTAAAATAAGTTCCGCTTTACTTCCTGCTTCTAAACCATAAGCATAATTTTCCCCTGCTTCTAGTAAAGGATGTAAAAAATTGGGAAGTTGATTTACTTTTAAAGGAAAAACAGCATTAAAGCTGCCTTTATAGTCGTATTCTTTAATGGCATTATCAAATAATGAAAAGAGTGTATTAATTTGTTTTTCAATTAAATGTGGAAAACGAAATAATAAAGGGCCTTTAAAGTCTTGTTTTCGTATTTCTTTAACAAGGGAGTATAAAGAAGGTTTGTTTTTATAATTAATACACAGTTTATCTTTTTGTATAATAAAATTATCATCGCCCCATATATCTATTCCATAGTTATTCAAGTTTAAAATTCCTCTAAAGGAATACTTTTTTCAGTACCTTGTTTCATGTCTTTTACATAAATAGTATTGTTTTTTATTTCATCTTCACCCATTAAAGCAATAATTGTAGCACCTTGTTTTTGTGCTAATTTAAAATGTTTGTTAAAGTTCTTACTTGCGTATTCTAAGTGTGTTTTGTGTGTTTTTCTTTTTTTAGAAGCAATTTTTGTAAGAATATTTTGTGCTTCTTCACTCATAGCTCCTAAATATAGTAGCTCTTCTTTTTTTTCATCTTTTTTAATTAATTCTAACAAGCGCTCAATTCCCATAGCAAAACCAATTCCAGGCGTTGCTCTTCCTCCTAAGTATTCTACAAGTTTATCGTATCGCCCACCTGCTGCAATAGTGCTTTGAGCTCCTATTTCATCCGACTTGAATTCAAAAGCTGTTTGGGAATAATAATCTAAACCTCTTACTAAATTAGTATCAATTAGATAAGAAATTTTATTAAAATCAAGAATTTCTTTTACTTTATTAAAATCACTGTCACATTTTTCGCATAAATTATACGTAATCTTTGGTGCATCTACGATGAGTTCTTGACATTTTTCATTTTTACAATCCAATACTCTCATTGGATTTATAAACATTCTTTTTTTACAGTCTTCACATAATTCTTCTTTAAAAGGTGAGAAATGATTAATTAATTGTTCTTTATATTGAGGCATACAGTTTTCATCCCCTAAAGAGTTTAAGTGTAAAGTAAAACCAATTCCAAAAAAGTCTAAAATATCTTTTATTAGCATGATGATATTTGCATCTTCATAAACACTGCTTATTCCAAATACTTCACAACCAAATTGGTGAAACTGTCTTAATCTTCCTTTTTGTGGTCTTTCGTATCTAAACATAGGTCCATTATAAAACCATCTGTATGTTCCCCCAGCTCGGTCACATTTGTTTTGTACAAAAGAACGTACTACTCCAGCTGTTCCTTCTGGTCTTAAACAAACATCGTTTTCACCTTTATCAGTAAATTGATACATTTCTTTATTTACAATATCAGAACTCTCACCAACAGAACGTTTAAATAAAGCAGTTTCTTCTAAAATTGGGGTTTCAATATAAGAAAATCCATAGTTTTCTGCAATTCTAGCTGCATGTTTTGAAAAATAAGTAAAATCAACACTTTCTTCTTTTACTATATCTTTCATTCCTCTAAGACTTTGGATAATTTTTTCTTTATTCATTTATAAATTCCTCTATTTTTAACTCAATTTCTTTAATACTTAATTTTGCATCTATAAAAATATGATTTAATTTTAATATTTTGACTGTTTCTTTCATTCTATTTTGAATATTTAATAAATAATCAATACCTCTTAATTCAATGGCATCGTTTTTTTTCTTGCTTAATCTGCTAATCAGCTCTTCTTTGCTTAATTCTAATAAAACAACATGGCTTGGCATGATATTTGAAGTAGCAAGTAAATTTAAATCAATTACTTCTTGTAAAGGCAGTTGTGCTGCATATGCAATACCTGAAATAACAGACCTATCAGAAATAATAGTCTTGTCTAAATTCTTTTTAATCACTACTTCAATATGTTCAGCCCGATCAGCTAAAAACAAAAACATTTCTGCAATAGGCGAACGTGCTTTTCCACTTAAAGCTAATTCTCTAAGCGTTAATCCAAGTTTTGTTCCTCCTGGTTCTTTAGTAAAAATAGCTTCAGGGTGATTTTTATTTAAAAGATCTAATTGTGTAGATTTACCAGCAGTGTCAATACCTTCAATAACTACATACATTCTTTTACCTCTTTGGGAACTAAATGACAAAACTTTCCTTTAAAACGAATCAATTCTCTAACAATGGTAGAAGATACAAAAGCATTTTCAAGCGTTGGCATTAAATAAAGTGTTTCTAAGTCTTTATTAATTGAGGAGTTCGCATATCCCATTTGTAATTCAAATTCAAAATCTGAAACAGCACGTAAACCTCTAATAATAATACCAATTTCAAGTTTTACTGCTAAATCCACCAAGAGAGTATCAAAACCAATAACTCTTACGCCTTCAAGATCTTTGGTAGCTACTTTTGCAAATTTAACTCTTTCTTCATGAGAGAACATTGGATTTTTTCTTTCACTTTTTGCTACAGAGATTACTACTTCATCAAATATTTTTGCAGCTCTTTTTATAATATCCATATGTCCATTTGTAATAGGATCAAAAGTACCACTGTAAATCGCTTTTTTATATGAGGCTACTTCTTTAAAGTTACTGTACATCATTTCTCCATCGTGTAAATAAATTGTGCTCAATTTTTAATAAATCAAACCATTTTCCAATAATAAAATCTTCCATCGCTTCAAGGCTATCTTGTTTTGAATAATAAGCAAGCATAGGAGGTGCTATTGTTATTCCAAGTGTTGATAGTTTTAACATGTTTTCTAAAACAATAGTTGATAAAGGTAATTCTCTGGGAGCTAGAATAATCTCTCGTTTTTCTTTTAAAGAAACAGTAAATGCTCTTGTTATTAAACTGTCACTTATCCCACAAGCACATTTTGCAAGGGTATTCATAGAACAAGGCAAAATAATCATTTTATCTATTTTAAAAGAACCAGATGCAATAGGTGCAGCTATATCTTTATCTTTGAATATTCTTAGATTTTCTCTTTTTAGAACTTTTTTATAAGAAACATTGTTTTCATGTTTTAATGCAATTTTTGCACTTTTTGATAGCACTACAAATGTTTCTATATCTAAAGGAAGATGTTCTATAAATTTAAGTGCTAAATTAGCACCACTTGCTCCTGTTATTGCAACAATTAATTTCAATTAAATAGCCTTTTTTTATTTAAAGGATTTTATCTAATTTTCACTTTATATTCAAACCGTTTTTCTAAGTAAATCATACATCTTTTCAAAAATAAAACATAAAAAATAAAATCCTTGAATATGAGCCCTACATAAAGAAGAAATTCTTTGCTAAAAAAGCCAATTCATGTACATTATTTAAGCTTAGTTTAAAATATTATAAGTTAACATTATGTATTACATTTAATATAATATATTATACAAAAAGTCTAATATATATATTAAAAGTAAAATTTTTGTTAAAGGCTTAACCATGTCTAAATTTATTTCATTTGTCAGGTGTATTGAAAATAATGAACAATATACGGAAGCACAAAGATCGGGTATTAATAATTATGTTGACTTACATAATTTGAAGATATCAAGTCAAGTTGAAATTCAAATCAACTCAACAAAAGATGAAAAAAACTTGCTTCAACTTTTAGAAACATGTAAAAAAGGTTCAACAATAATCGTTTATGATTTAAATGTTTTTGGTCGAACAATAGAAAGAATTTTAGAGATTGTTAAGTTCTTTTTAGAGAGTGAAATTAGAATAATTGTAATTAAACAAAATCTGGATTTATTAGCAGATTCAGATATGTTAACTCAAATGATTTTGGGTGTGATATCTATGACAATTTCGCTGGAAAAAAACTTAATGAGTTTAAGAACAAAAGAAGCATTAACCTTGAAAAAACAAGAAGGTGTTTCTTTAGGTAAACCAAAAGGTACCATTCAAAAATCAAAATTTGACAAACAAAGAGACAAAATTGAAGAGTTATTATCTGTTGGACTGTCAGTACGAAAAATTGCGAAACTTCTTGGTTATTCAAATCATATTGGTTTAAATAATTATGTAAAAAAAAGACTAATAAGGGAAAAAGTTCAACAAAACTCTTATGATATAGCTAGCTAATCTAGTTTATTTACACACATTATTCTAAAATAATCATTTTTTTAGAGTAATGTACTTATTTTCACTCACTTTTTAAACAAAACTTCACATCTTTTTGCCTTTTTATAATGAATTAAAATTTTTAGTGTAAAATGTCCTTCATAAAAAGCATTTTAAAACTTTTGGTTTAATGCTTAACACATGGAGATATATTATGAAAGTATTATTAATTAAAGATGTTCAAGGTACAGGTAAAGCTGGAGAAGTAAAAGATGTAAAAGATGGATATGGGAAAAATTTTTTAGTTGGAAAAGGTTTTGCATTAATGGCTACAACCGAGGTGCTTGCAAAATATGAAGAAGATAAAAAAATCAGATTAGAACTTGAAGCAAAAGAAATAGCACTTGCAAATGATATTGCAACAAAACTGTCTTCACAAAACTTTACTATTTCTCATAAAGTAGGCGCAAATGGACATTTAATTGGTTCTGTTACGAATAAAGAAATAGCTGAAATATTAAAAACACAAGCCTCTATCACTATTGATAAAAAACAAATTACATTAAAATCAAAAATCAAAAGTACAGGTATTTTTGAAGTTGATTGTAAATTAGGACATGGAATTCATGGACTGGCTAAAATTGACGTTATAGCAGCTGTATAAATGTTTGATGCTACTACGATACTGGCTTATAAAGGTCAAGGAGAAGCAGTTATAGGAGGAGATGGACAAGTTACCTTTGGAAATGCTATTTTAAAAGGAAATGCTACAAAAATCAGAACCTTATATAAAAATCAAATCTTAGCTGGTTTTGCCGGAAGTACGGCAGATGCTTTTAATTTATTTGATATGTTTGAAGTTCATTTAGAACAAAGTAAGGGCGATTTATTAAAAGCAGTCATTGCTTTTTCTAAAGAGTGGCGAAAAGACAAACTATTACGGCGATTAGAAGCAATGATGATTGTATTAAATAAAAAACACATTTTTATTTTAAGTGGAACAGGAGATGTTGTCGAACCAGAAGATGGAAAAATTTGTTCCATTGGTTCTGGTGGAAATTTTGCAATTTCTGCTGCAAGGGCGCTGGAAAAGCATGCTTCAATGAAACCAGAAGAACTGGTACGTGAGTCTTTAATGATTGCTGGTGAATTATGTATTTATACGAATCAAAATATTAAAATATTAAAAATAGAGGACTAAATGAATTTAACACCTAAAGAAATAGTAGCCTATTTGGATGATTATATTATAGGTCAAAATGATGCTAAAAAAACAATTGCATTGGCTTTAAGAAACAGATACCGACGTATGCAATTAAGCCCTGAACTCCAAGAAGATATTATGCCAAAGAATATTTTAATGATAGGAAGTACAGGGGTAGGAAAAACAGAAATTGCTAGAAGAATGGCAAAAATGATGTCTTTGCCTTTTGTAAAAGTGGAAGCAAGTAAATATACTGAAGTAGGTTTTGTTGGACGTGATGTTGAATCTATGATAAGAGACTTAGTTTATGCCTCTTATACTTTAGTAACAAAAGAATATGAAGAAAAGATAAAAGAAAATATTGAGTATGAAGTTAATAAACTAATTATAGAAAAACTTATTCCATCTTTGCCAGAAGGTGCAAGTGAAGCGACTAAAGAATCTTTTATAAAAGCCTATAATAAAATGGAAGAAAAACTACTATCAGGGGCATTAGATGATAAAGTTATTGAAATTGAATTTCCTAAAAAAACACATATTGAAGTAATTGATTCTAATTTACCTATTGATATGAGTTCTATGCAAGAAGGTATTAATAAACTTTTAGGCGGCATGAATAAAGATAAAATAAAAAAAGAAATAAAAATAAAAGATGCGAAAATTGTTTTAAGAAGTTCTGCAAGTGATAAACTCTTAGATCAAGATTCAATAAAAGCAGAAGCCTTAAAACGTGCTTCTAATGGGGGAATTATATTTTTAGATGAAATTGACAAAATTGCATCTTCAAAAAATTCTCAAAATCAAGATCCCTCAAAAGAGGGTGTTCAGCGTGATTTATTGCCTATTGTAGAAGGAAGTGATGTTCAAACGAAGTTTGGGACAATTTCTACGGATCATGTTTTATTTATAGCTGCTGGTGCTTTTCATGTTTCTAAACCCAGTGATTTATTACCAGAACTTCAAGGACGTTTTCCTTTAAGAGTAGAATTAGAAGCCTTAAACGAAGAAGCTTTATACAAAATATTAAAAAATACAAAAAATTCTCTTTTATCACAGTATCAAGCTTTATTAGGGGTAGAAGAAGTGACTTTAGAATTTGAAGATGAAGCGATAAGAGCTTTTGCTTCTTTTTCTTTACGAGCGAATGAAAAAACAGAAGATATTGGAGCCAGAAGGTTGCATACTGTTATTGAAAAAGTTTTAGAAGATATTTCTTTTGATGCGAATGAAAGGGCGGGTGAAACTGTTTGTATAACAAAAGCTTTGGTTGAAGAAAAACTGAGCGATATTGTAGAAAATGAGGATATATCAAGATATATCTTGTAGATTTATATATCTTGTGCTAGAATTAAAATAATTAAACTTAGGAGATCATATGAATATAGTAACATTTTGTGATGTAGACGACTCGTTAATTGAGGCAAAACACAGCGTTGAATATTTTCCCAGTGGAAGTTCAGGTAATGCCGAAATTGCAATACTAGATATTAATACTATTTTTGATTTTGAAGAAAATAAAGTAGCAGCCTGCAAAGAAAAATATGTATCTGTTGCTATTGTTGAAGATGAAAGTGATTACGATGCTTTTAAAAATTTCGGAATTGATGCTTGGATTGAAAAAAATCAATTAAGTGAAATAAATGGTTTAATAACACTCTTAGAAAAAAGGTTTTTGTCATAATAATAGATACTCATTGTCACTTAGACAATCTTAAATATATTGACGATGTGGACGAAGTTATACAAAGAGCACTGGACAAAGGGGTTAAAGCTTTTTTAATTCCTGGTGCCGATTTTAATGACCTTCCTCGCTCAATCGCTTTAGCTAATAAATACAAAGAAGTTTTTTTTGCAGTAGGTATTCATCCTTATGATATCGAATCGTATGATGAGAAGGTTTTAGAAGAATTTATAAATCACCCTAAATGTATAGCAGTAGGTGAGTGTGGTTTGGATTATTTTAGACTTCCAGAAGATAAAGAAGAAAAAGAAAAAAATATTGCTTTACAAAAAAAAGTTTTTATAGCACAAATTGAGTTTGCCAAAAAAGTAAAAAAACCTATTATTGTACATGTAAGAGAAGCCTCCAAGGATTCAAGAGAAATTCTTGAACAATACAATGCAAAAGAAGTAGGAGGTGTTCTACATTGTTACAATGCCAGTCCTCATCTTCTTCCTTTAGCCGATCATGGTTTTTATTTTGGAATAGGCGGTGTACTTACGTTTAAAAATGCTAAAAAATTAGTAGAGGTTTTACCTTTAATCCCTAAAGATAAACTTTTAATTGAAACCGATGCCCCTTATTTAACACCTCACCCTTTTAGAGGAAAAAGAAACGAACCCATGTATACAAATGAGGTTGCTTCAAAAATGGCAGAAGTACTTAATATGGAACTTACATCTATAGAAGATTTATCTACAAAGAACGCTAAAACCTTATTTAAAGACTTTAACATCATAATTTAGATATAATATCCCTTATTTTATAAATAAGGGCATATTTGAAAACCATATTCACTATTTTATTTCTCTTACAAAGTGTACTTTTTGCTACCTTAATTGGCCCAAACGTTGAACTTAGAGATTTTGATGTACTAGAAGAACTTGATATAGATAAGTCCTTTATAACAGATTATAATTTGCAAAAAACGTATAATTCGCTTTTAGCAAAAAGCAGTCAAAAAACATATCTTAGAAAATTAAATGATGCTTCTTTATTTGTCCCTAAAATTAAAAAAATACTTAGACAAGAAGGGCTTCCTTCCACCTTTATTTATTTAGCAATGGCTGAATCTTATTTTACAATAGATGCTAAGTCTTATGTTAATGCCAGAGGTATTTGGCAATTTATGAAACCCACTGCTAAACAATATGGTTTAAAAAACAATCTTTATTTAGATGAAAGAATGGACTTGGTTAAGTCTACTTATGCTGCAAGTAAGTATCTTAAACATCTTAAAAAAAGATTTGGAAAATGGTATCTTGCTGCTTTGGCATATAACTGTGGTGAAGGAAGAGTTATTGAAGCAATAACACGTTCTACTATTGATATGTATGAAAAAAAGTATGGTAAAAAGAATAAATATTCAAAAGATATTAAAAGTTATAGAAAAACGATTGCTGGATTTACTAGAAAAAAACTTCCTTTTTCAAAAATATATGCCATTTATAAAAAAGTTACGAAATGGGATGTTAAACCAGATATTTACGACTTATTAGTTGTTCAAAAAAAGGTTAGCAGACAATACTTACCCAATGAGTCAAGACATTATATACGAAAAATAATTTCATTGGCAATGTTAAATAATCACAGTTTTATTAGCAATGATGACAATGAACACTTGTTAAATATGGGTGTTTCTAATACCGTTGCTACTGTTAATATTAAAGGGGGTTTACATTTAAATAATGTTGCACATACTATTGGTATGAAACCTATGGACTTATTTAAATTAAACAGACATGTAAAAAGAGGAATTATTCCTCCTTATTATAAATCGTATCCTATTTATATTCCTTATAATCTTTTATCCAGATATCAAGCCAATAAAAATAATATTAAAAATACGCGTTTTGCTATTTACAAAGTAAGATCTGGAGATACTTTATATGCGATTGCAAGAAAGTATAAAATTCCTTATTCTTTAATAAAAAAACAAAACAGCTTAAAAACAAACAGACTAAGACTTAAACAACGTTTAGTGATTCCTGTTTTAGCTTCAAGTATTAGAGCTTCTTATGCTAAAAAAAGAACGCATAAAGTACGATCAGGAGATACCCTATTATCTATTGCAAAATCGTATCGAATTTCTTTAAAAAAATTAAAAAAAGACAATAGATTAAAAACATCTATGATTAAAATAGGAGATCTCATTGTTATTAATAACTAAAATATATAAATATTCTTTTTTGGCACTTGCGCTTAGTTTGTTCATCTCAGGCTGTACAAGCAAAGTATCAACACGTTCTTATGAGTATAATAATAAAAAATACGTAGAACATGTAAAAGTCAAAGATTCTAAAATAAGAAATTCAAAAGCAATGCACAGAGCAACAATGCGCTCCTACGTAATTGCAGGAAAAAGATATTATCCAACGCTGGCAAAAGTAGGAGATACTTTACATGGAATTGCTTCTTGGTATGGACCTAATTTTCATGCTAAAAAAACATCCAATGGAGAAGTGTATAATATGTATGCACTTACAGCAGCTCATAAAACATTACCAATGAATACTATTGTTAAGGTTTTAAATTTAGAAAATGGTAAAAGCATTATTGTACGAATTAATGACAGAGGTCCTTTTGTTACGGGAAGAATTATTGATTTATCTAATAAAGCAGCCCATGCTATTGATATGGTAAAAAAAGGAACAGCTAAAGTACAAGTTGATATTTTAGGTTTTAATGCACGAATAGCAAGAACTGACGAAGAAAAACAAGAAGTTGCAAGTGTATCTTCTTATTATGTTCAAGTGGGAGCATTTTCACGGCATGAAGGTGCTATTATTACGAAAAGAAAATTTAAATTAATTTTAGAAAACAGATACGATGTAATTATTAAAAAAGCCTCTTTATTTAAAGATAATTTAAACAGAGTGTGGATTTCTGGTTTTAAATCGCTTGATGAAGCAAATGATTTTAAAGAGAAAAATGGCTTAAACAGTTCAATGATTATTGCGCAATAGGAAATTATATGACAGAATTAAATAGAAAAACAAAAGAAACAGATATTAAATGTAAAATAGATATTCAAGGAAATGGTACTTCTTCTATTAACACAGGAGTAGGTTTTTTTGATCATATGTTAGAAGCATTTTCAAAACACTCAGGAATAAACTTAGAACTTAGCTGTATTGGTGATTTACATATAGATGCACATCATACGGTTGAAGATTGTGGAATTGTTATAGGAAAAGCTTTGAAAAAAGAGATTTTCCCTATTGAAGCAGTTGAGCGATATGGAAATGCAACGGTTGTTATGGATGAAGCTTCAACTACCTGTGCTCTTGATTTATCTAATAGGCCTTTTTTGGTTTATGATGTAAAAGTATTGGGAAATATTTCCACCTTTGATGTTGAACTTGCAGAAGAATTTTTTCATGCTGTTGTTATGAATGCTGGAATTACTGCGCATATAATAAGCGATAGAGGAAGAAACAAACATCATATGCTTGAAGCTTCGTTTAAAGCTTTTGCTGTTGCTCTAAGACGTGCTTTAGCACCTAATCTTAAAATAGGAATTCCAAGCACTAAGGGGGTCCTATGATTGAATTATTGGTTTTTGATATTGATGGAACCTTAAGTGATGGTCAAATTATTTACAGCAACAGTGGAGATGAACTAAAAGCTTTTAGTGTAAAAGACGGTTTAGCTATTTCTACTTGGACAAAAAAGCTTGGGAAAAAAGCGGCAATTATAACAGGACGAAATTCTTTAATTGTTGAAAAACGTGCAAAAGATTTAGGTATTCAGTATCTGTATCAAGGTATTCATAATAAAGATGAAATTCTGGAAGAGATTTTAAAAAAAGAAAATCTTACCTGGAAAAATGTAGCAGCTATTGGGGATGATTTAAATGATTATAAAATGCTTAAAAAAGCAAAACTCTCTTTTGCCCCTAATGATGCTGTTCTTGTAATAAAAGAACTGGTAAATGTTGTGTGCGAAGCAAAAGGTGGGCAAGGAGCAGGAAGGGAAATGATTGAGTATATTTGCAAACAAGATGATTTAGAAGAGGATTTTTTAAACGCATGGCTTTAAAAATATTTGTTTATACGCTTTTAGTATTTTCAGGACTCTTTCTAATAGGAGATGTTCAAAATAAAGAAGAAAAACAAATTACAAATGATATTGCTTTACTTAGTTTTAAAAATGCTACAATGTATACACTAACAGAAGATAATATTTCTAGAGTAGTTTATGCCAAAGAAGTATACAGATATAAAAACAGAGATATTATGTATAATGCAAAAATCATTTTAACAAAAGCGCATACGAATATAACAGATGTGATTAAAGCAGATGTTATTATTAAAAAAGCAGATAAATATCATTTTATGAACAATGCAAGTTTTCAGCGTGAGAATTATCTTTTTATTGAAAGTGATGAATTTTTATACGATGCAAGTAAAGAAATAATTTCGAATACAATAGATTATTCGGGCTATTATTATAATCATACATTAAAAGGGAAAAGTTTTTATTTTGACAATACAAGCAGTATTTTTAAATCAAAAAACGTTCATTTTGAGTTAGACAGTAAAAACAACTAAGGAATTTTATGAGATTTTTATTAATATTTATTTTTGTGTGTACAAGTACAATATATGCGCAGACATCTAAGCTAATTATTGATGCCAAAACATTTGAAGCAAAAGACAAAGAAGGCCTTAGTATTTTTACTGGAAATGTTAAGTTACAAAGAGGAAAAGACAGACTTTTTTCAGACAAGTTGGTTATTTATATGACAGCTAAAGAGGGGAAAAAAGCCAGAACTCCTTTGCGTTATATAGCAACAGGAAATGCAAAGTTTATTATATTTACAGAAGATAAACATTATATAGGTACTGGAAAAAAGATTATTTATTCTCCCTTAAAACAAGAATATAGAATTTTTGGAAATGGTACTTTAGACGAACAAATAGAAGGAACTAAATTAAGTGGAGAAGAAATCTTTATTAATTTAACAACTGGAAAAGCTAAAATAAAAGGTACAAATAAAAAACCTGTTCGTTTAATTATTAATATTGAAACAAAAGAGAGTACTAAAAGTACTAAAAAAACTGAAAAAAAAGAAACAATAAAAAGCACTGAAGAAAAAAAAACAGTAAAAACAAATAATACTGAAGAAAATGAAACAGTTAAAACAATAGAAAGTACAAAAGAGAAAAAGTAATGAGAATTATAGAAGCAAGTTTTTTAGAATCCGCACAAGGAATAGATGACTCCCCCAGTCCAGATATGGCTGAAATTGCCTTTTTAGGGCGTTCAAATGTTGGAAAATCATCTTTATTAAATACCTTAACACATAGAAAAGGTTTAGCAAAATCTTCTTCTACGCCTGGTAAAACACAGTTAATTAATTATTTTAATATAAAATTTAAAACAGACAATGAAGAAACACCGCATTTATATGCGCGTTTTGTTGATTTGCCTGGTTTTGGTTATGCAAGAGTGTCTAAAACACTTAAACAAGAATGGAATAAAAACCTTACTGAATATCTTGAAAAAAGACCCTGTTTGCAAATATTTGTACACTTAATTGATGCCAGACATAAAGATTTAGCCATTGATAAAAATGTAGATGCTTTTTTAAAGTCAATTAAAAGAGGCGATCAAATTATTATTAATGCGTTTACAAAAATTGATAAACTAAAACAAAATGATTTGGCAAAACTAAAAAGAGAAAATCCCGATGGAATATTTGTTTCTAACTTGAAAAAAAGAGGTTTAGAACAATTACAAAATAAAATTACGGAATACCTTTTTGGAAGTTAAATTTTACAAACCAAGCGTATTAGACATAGAAAGTATGCAAGCATTGGTAAAAGCAGAAGTTGATTCAGGAACCATTCTTTTAAGAACAGAAGATGAAATGGCTACTAATATTAGATCTTATACCTGTGTAAAGGTTGATGGAGTATTGGCTGGTTTTACTGCTTTGCATATTCATTCCCCAAAACTTGCAGAAGTTCGCTCTTTAATTGTTGATGAACAGTTCAGAGGCTTAAAACTTGGATTTAAACTGGTTGAAGCCTGTAAAAAAGAAGCAAAAGAGTTATTTTTAGAACAAATTCTGTCATTAACCTATAAACAAGGTTTTTTTGAAGCTTTAGATTTTAAAGAAATTAATAAGTCAGATTTGCCAGAGCACAAAATCTGGGCAGATTGTGCACGTTGCAAACATTTCCCTGTTTGTGATGAGATTGCTCTTCTTTACACCCTCTAAGAGTCTTTAAAGCTATAAGTTCTTTATATCAAAGAACTTATTTAAAACTCTGGGCCAGATTCCCTATAATTAGTGTCCATCCATCAATTACAATAAAAAAGATTAGTTTTATGGGCAGGGATATCATAACAGGTGGTAACATCATCATTCCCAGACTCATTAAAATAGAAGCTACAATAATATCAATAACTAAAAATGGCAGAAAGATTAAAAAACCAATCTCAAAAGCTGTTTTAAGCTCACTTACTATAAATGCAGGCATTAAAATAGTTAAAGATACATCATCTATATTTTTTGGATTTTCTTCTTTTTTTATTCTGTAAAATAGGGCCAAATCTTTTTCTCTTGTATTTTTAATCATAAATTCTTTAAAAGGTTTAACTCCTTTTTGAAAAGCTATTTGATAAGAGATTTCTTCGTCCATATAAGGAACTATCGCATCATTCCACGCTCTTTTCCCATAAGGTTCCATAATAAATACCGTCATAATTAGCGACAAAGATATAATAATTTGTGTGGGAGGGGTTTGTTGTAATCCCATAGCCTGTCGTAAAAGGGAGAAAACAATGATTAATCGCGTAAACGATGTGACCATTAAAATCAAGGTAGGTGCTAACGCTAAAATAGCCAAAATGATTACAATATTTATTGTTTTTACAAATTGCGCAGGTTCGTCAATAGCAGAAACAGATAAGTTAATAAAAGGCGCTTGATCTGCTGCAAAGAGCGAAAATGATAATAAAATGATGGATAAAATAATTTTCAATAAAATTCCTAAATAAAAATATCTGAATATTAACAAAAAATTCATTAAAGCTAAAGAAAATATCAATAAAATGTAGATGTTACAATTAATTTTATATTTTTTGTTTATTAATTAAAGAAAAATTTCTATTAATTTTTATAAATAAGGTATTAAAAAAAGGTTTATTATGAAAAGAATTATATTTTTTATTATGTTTGCATTTATAAGCACTGTGTTTGCTGATAAATTACAAGATATAAAAGACAAGGGTTTTTTAATTGCGGGTGTTAAATACGACTTTAAACCCTTTGGTTTTATTAATGAAGATGGAAGAATAGACGGTTTTGATATTGATTTAGTTAAATATATTTCTTCTAAACTTGATGTTGATGTACGTTTTAAACAAGTAACATCAACCAACAGAATTAAACTTCTAGTAAACAATGACGTTGACTTGGTAATTGCATCTATGACACATAAGTTAAGCAGAGACAAAGATATTGATTTTTCAATTTCATATTTTTTTGACGGCCAAGCTATGTTGGTTCTAAAAAATGATGCTCGAAAAGATTATACCCAGTATGAAGGTGCAAAAATTGGGGCCATTAAAGGGGCTACTTCTGGAGGAAATTTTAAAAAATTACTTCCTTCTGCTAAAATGATTTATTATAATGAATATCCACAAGCGTTAAGAGCCTTAAAAGCTGGTTTTTTGGATGCTATTACTACTGATTTGGCTTGGTGTACATTACAAGCTATTGAGAGTAGGGGAAAGTTCAAAGTATTGGATGATATTTTGTCTTATGAACCTTATGGTATTGGTGTAATAGAAAATGAATCCAATTATTTAGATGAGATTAATGAAATACTACAAGATTCTGTACTTGATGGAACCTATGCTAATATTTATGAAAAATGGTTTAGAAAACTTCCTTCCAAACTACCAGAAGTTTGGCCAAGATAAGTTTTAGTCTGCTTTTAAATAACCAAGTTCAATCATTCTATTATAAATCTTTGAGACAATTTTTCCACCAGCACTCCCTCCATGACCTCCATGCTCAACGATAAGTGTAATGGAGTATTTTGGATTTTTAAAAGGAGCATAAGAGGTTAACCAGGCATGTGACCTGTGAAAATAAGCCAGTTCAGATTCTTTCATTCTTTTTTTCTCAGATTGTGGAATAGAAACAACTTGTGCTGTTCCTGTTTTTGCAGCCATTTTTACTTTTGAGCTTCTTGTATGCCAATAAGCAGTTCCTAGTTTATGATTAGCCACATCATACATTCCACGTCTTACCATCTTAAGATAACTTTCATTCATTGGAATTTCTATTGGTTCTTCATAATTGTTTTTATTTAAATGAGGTTTTGGTAATTTCCCTGTTGCTAAATAAGCTGTGTAACGTGCTACTTGAATAGGTGTTGTTAGGGTATATCCTTGACCAATAGAAGAAATAAGTGTTTCTCCTTTAACCCATGATCTATTGTATCTTTTACTTTTCCATTCTTTATTGGGATTGTTTCCTACAAACTCATTGATTTGATCAATACCTGTTTGGGCACCAAAACCAAATTTTTTCATGGTTGCAGATATTTTATCTATTCCAATTTTTTGAGAGCCTTTATAATAAAAAACGTCACAGCTTTCTCTTAGAGATTTTCTAAAATTTACTTTTCCATGTCCATGTTCTTTCCAACATCTAAAATTTCTATTTCCTAAGGTTACAAAACCTTCATCATAAACAGTATATCCAGGGCTCACTCCATTTTCTAAAAAAGATAAAGCAACTCCCATTTTCCAAATAGAACCAGGAGGATATAAACCATTTACAATTTTATTCGTAAAAGGGTGATTAAAATCATTTTTTAAAATATCCCATTCTTTGTACGATATTCCTCCCACAAAAATATTATTGTCAAATTCTGGAAAAGAACCTGCTGCTAGTATTTCTCCATTATTGACATTCATAACAATAATGGAACCACTTTGATCTCCAAAGAGTTCATGAACATAAGCTTGTAATTTTATATCAATACTTATTTGTATGTTATTGTTTAACGATACATTTTTTTCATCAAGTACTTCAATTTCTTTGTTTAAAGCATTTACTTTTACATCTTTAAAACCAAGTTTTCCTTGTAGTTTTTCATTGTAATACTTTTCCAAACCATTTTTACCAATAATTCCTGAATATCTTGACATTGGATTTTTTTTGATATCTTTTTTGGATGCTTTCCCCACATAACCTATGATATGTGAAGCTACTTTTTTATAAGGATAATGTCTTTTTACCGCTGATTCAACCTTAAGTCCTTGTGTTGCATTAAAAACAGTGTATTTTCCAAAAAAATCATCATAAGGTATGTAATCAACAAGTTTTACATAATTGTGTCTGTAAGCAGAATCTAATTTGATGTATTTTTTTAAGAGTTTGTCTTTTTCAAACTTTGGAAAGTGTTTGTTTATAAGGGCTAAAAGTTTCAATAAGCGCTTTTTGCTTTTTTTTGAACGTAAATGTGGTTCTATATTAATAGAGAAACCAAGGTTATTAATAGCAAGAGCAACACCATTTCTATCTTGAATAATACCTCTTGAAGGTACTTTATAAATTCTTTTTATATAGTTTTGTTTGGATAACTCTTCATAATACGTATTGGATTTAATACTTAAAAAATAGACTCTTGCCAATAACATAAACGATACAGCCACAATAAAGATAATTATATAATTTAATCGTTTCATATAAATAAACCTACAATAATAAGATCAATAATAATATTGAGCAAAATACTAAAAATAAGACTAAAGGAAATATCATTACTTAAAGAAAACAAAACAAGCGCAGAAGAATAAAACCACAATACATGAACATAATTACTTACATTTGAGAAAGAAACAACACGTATTAAGTTTGGAAGGATAAAAGAATGCGAAAAAAAAGCCAATAAAGACAATGAAAAAGGCGTAAAACCCATATTGATTTCTAAAAAAAGAAAGCTTAGTACTATTAAACCTAAGGTGTAATATTGTTTGTTTTTTAAACTTTGTTCAAAAGCTAAAAAGATTATGCCAAGGAACATAATAGATATAAAATAAATGGAGGATACAATATTAACAAGTACAGCAGCAATACAAATAAAAAAAATAATAATAGGTATGTTTAAAATACTTTTGTGCATTAGTGGTCTTTTTGTTTTTGATAATTATAGCGAAGAAAATTTAAAGCAATACATTAAAAATCTAAAGTTTTTCTATTTTTCTTTGTGTTTTTGATTTAATTCATAGATGTAAGAGAATATCTCCGCAACTGCTTTATACATATTATTTGGAATCTCAGTATCTATATCTATTTTACTTAAGAGTTCTATCAAATCTTCGTCTTTTTTAATGGGTAAATTATTGGCTTTTGCAATTTTTATTATATTATTTGCTGTTTCTCCTTTTCCTTTTGCAATTATTCTTGGTGCCATGTTTGAAGATGAATCGTATTGTAAAGCGGCTGCTTTTAGAATCTTTTTTGAATTGTCTTCTTGCATGTTAAGCCTTTATATCTAAACCAAGAGAAAGTTCATTAAAAGAACGTAAATACAAATTTTCTCTTTTATTTTTATTCTGCGTTTCTTCTAAATCAAGGATTTTAATATTATTAGGTATCAAACCTGCTTTATTAATGGCTTGTTTTAGGCTTTTAATTTCTTGATTAAATAAGTTTCTAAAAGAATTTTTTTGCGCATATAAAGTAATGTCTAGTTTGTTTTCATCGTATAAAGCTAAGAGGATTCGTAAGTTTCCCAAATCTTTTAGGCTTAAATTGATTTCTACAAAAAAACGATCTTTTTTTATTTCTTTATAAGAGATAGTACCTTCTTCTAACATATCCCATACAAAGGGCAGATAAATACTAGAGCTTTGAGTACTTAAAGACAGAAGTTGCTGATATTCAATTTGAACCAGAAGTTTATCTATTTGTTTTACTGCTTCTTTTGATATATTATGTGAAAGCATATCTTCTTTCATCATTAATAAGCTTGCTTTTAAATCATCTTTAATCGCAGGTATATCTTTATTTGTTAAGTTTTTATTATTGTTATTTAGTTCTTCAAGCTCTTTTACAACTTTATAAATATCTTGCTCTTTTCCAAAAGATGCAGCAGATATAAAGTCTTTAAGATTTTTAATTAAAGAATCAAGAGAAGTAGAATTATTGCTAAAAATCGTATTATTAAGTTTGCTTGTTTCTACAAAATCTTGTAAAGAAGAAGTAAGACTTAATTTTTCCATAATATTGACCAAATCAACTTTATTTGGAATATTACTTGTACTTAATATATTCTTTAAAGTATTGATATGGGTTTTTAGCTTAGAAAATGATTCGTTTATTGTAGTATTTATCTTAGTTTTTATTGTAGAATCTTCTTTTAAAACACTGTTTTCATTTCCTAGTATTGTTTTTATTTGATCAAGTATTTGTTTTGAAGGGAAATCAATTTTTGTTTCAATTATTTTAATTGCATGAAATAAAAGTTCTTTACTTGTATTCTTTATTGGCATTTGTATGTCATTGTTTTTTTCTATGGCTTTATTAGAGATGAAAGAATTATTTTGATTTTTTAAAGGAATATTTTTATCATTATTTAAAGAAACATTTTTACTGTTTTCTTGGACTTGTTTTAGCAGAAGTGGTTTTTGTAGTTCATCACTATTTTCTTGGACTTGTTTTAAAAGAAGAGGTTTTTGCATTTCATCTTTTATTAGTGTTTTGATTTGCGTAATACTGTTTTGGAAGTTTTCTTTTGTAATACTGCTTATTTTATCAAAGCTAGTATTTAATAAGGTTTTACTTTGTTTTTGAATATTTTCATTTTTACTTTCTATGTTTGTTTCTATATTTTTAATTAAAGATTTGATATTTGAAAAAAGATTTTTATTTTCAAGTTGCGTATTTTTCTCTAAAGTAGAAAGGATATTAAGTAAAACTACTTTTGTAGTGTTTTGCGTAAAAGTAAAGGTGTCTTTTTGTAAAAGTTTGTTTATTTCTTTGATTAAATGCGTTTTATCAATCACGCTCTCTTTTGATAATTCTGTTTTTAAGTTGGTTAATACTTCTTTTGTTTGTTTTTGAAGCTGTGTTTTTTCTTCTGTTATTTCTAGGTGATTGTTTTGTTTTGATGTTAATAAAGAGATGTTTTGGCTTAGTTTTTCTAATTTATTGTTTAGTTCTAAAACATTTTTAAGTGGAGAGTTTTGATTTATATGTGTTAATTGGCTACTTATCTTAGAAAGTGTTTGTTTTAACACTTCTTTAGGAATATTTTTTGTATTTAATAAGTCTTCAATATTTTTAGTTATATTTTTTGCTTCTTTTGAATCATTGTTTTTTAATGCGTTTTTAATTTCTAGCAGTACTTCTTGTACCTTTGGAAGTAAATTATTCGTTTTGTTTAGTTTTGATAGTTTTGATTCTAGAAAAATCCCAGAATTATTTAGTGTTGTTTTAAGCGTTTTATCATTTACTTGAGTAATGTCTTTTAAAAAAATTTCAATATTTTTACTGTACTTGTTCAAACTTGGTGTATTTTCTAAGTGTTGTGAGAGTTGTTTTAAATTGCTAGATATTTGTCCTAAATCTTTAAATACCGAAGAGTTTTTAAGTAATTTACTAAGGTCGTTTGAGCTTTGATTGTTTTTGCTTAGTTTTCCAAATAGGTTTTTTAAAACATCTTGCACATTAGAAGCTGCTTTGTTACTTAAACCTTTTTTATCTGCTTCTTGCAAGGCTTCTTTAAGTACTTTATTTTCATTAGGAATGATTATATTTAATAATGAATTACTTGAAATGAACATAAAATAGTATAACATAATAGAAAAGTATCTGGGTGTAAATTATTACAAGAAAGAATCTTGGATTAAATTTTATTTGCTATAATAAAGAAAATATAAGATCTATTACTTTGGAGAATGAATGAACGTAACAATTTGGCACAATGAGGCATGTTCTAAATCAAATGCAGCCTTGACTTATTTAGAAAATAAAAATCTAAACATAAGAATTATTAAGTACTTAGAAAATACACCAAGTATCCTAGAAATAGAAAACTTTCTTAAGCTCTCTGGGATGAAAGCAAAAGATTTATTTAGAAGTACTGAAGCTTTATATGAGGAACTAAAAATTGTTTCTATTTTGGATGAAAAAGAATTGATTAGTATTTTAAACGCTAATGCCACGCTTATTCAGCGTCCTGTAATTATTACAGAAAACGCAGCAGTATTAGCACGTCCTTTTGAAAAATTAAGTGATTTAATTTAATGCAAATTGAAGTTCATGAAAAACAAAAAAGAATAAAATATATTCGTGTTTTAGAAAAATTTTTAACAAGAACAATGAGTTTGTTACGCTTAGAAAATTTTGATGAAGACTTATTTAAAAAAAGATGCATAAAAAACTTCAAAGATTTATCCAGAGCAGAAACAATGGACTTAAATTCTACGTATTATACGCATTTAAAACGTTTTATTGAAAAAGTAATGTATTACGTTTATTTAGAAGAAGATGATAATGACGGATTTGAGATAGCCGATGAAGATAAAATGCAAAATCTTTTATTAAAAGAAGCCAATAATCTGCAAAAAGAAAAAAACAACAGTTCTTATAGAAAAGACAAGCATAAAAATGCAAAATTTGATGATGAATATTAATGAGTGATGAAAAAACGTTTAAATTATCAGGAGTTTTAAAAAGAGTACTGTATTTTAATGCAGAAAATTCTTATTGTATTGCTGTTTTAGAGAACGATCAAAAAATCTGTGGTATTTACGTAGATACAGATATTGAAAAAATCCTTGGGGAAGAAATCATACTTACAGGTAATTGGATTACTCATAAAAAGTATGGAATTCAATTCGCTTTTGATACGCTTGAAATAAAAGAAGCAGAACTGTATTTCTTTTTGACAAAAATTGTTAAAGGCATTGGCTCAAAAACAGCCCATATGCTTTTGGACAAATACAACGAAGAAGAACTGGTTAAAATCTTTAATAAAAATCCCAATGAACTTTTAAAAATTAAAGGAATATCCGAAAAAAAGTTAAAGATTATTATTACTTCTTGGCAAAAGTTTCAGCATTTAAGAGAACTGGGAACATTTTTAGCCAAATATGGGGTTACTTCTAATTTAATAACAAAAATATATCAGGCATACCCTGAAGTAGATAATTTAATTGAAAAAATAAAACAAAACCCTTATATCCTGATTGATATTAAAGGTATAGGTTTTAAAAGAGCGGATGAAATTGCGCGCTCCATTGGTATTGATGAACGTTCTTCTTTTAGAATTATGGCATGTATGAATTATACCTTAAGAGAATACTGCGATAACAATGGAAACTCATCGATTGATAAAACACATTTATTTACACTCTTAGATGATTCTTTACGGTTTAGGAACGAAGAGCTTTTATATGAAAAAGCCTTAAATAAGATGTTAGGGGATGAAGAAATTCATCAAACAACACTTAATCGTTTCTCTCCTTCTATTTTATACAATGCAGAAAAAAGAATTTTAGAATTTTTTAAACAAAGAGAAGAAAACAAACAATTAAAAAAAATTGTCTCAAATTTTAATGAGTACATAACTAAAAAAGAGAAAACGCTGGGTTTTATTTTGAGCCAAGAACAAAAAGATGCTGTTGAATTAGTCAATGAAGGGCATACCACACTTTTTTTAATAGGATATGCAGGTACGGGAAAATCTACTTCTGCTAGGGCTCTTTTAGAGTTATTAGAAGAAATGTTTTCTTATGATGATATTATTACTATTGCTTTAAGTGGTATTGCCTCACAGCGTATATCGGATACTACGGGGTATACATCTTCAACCATTCAGTCTTTGTTAATGAAAAATAAAGAGAAAGATTTTTTTGAGCAAAAAGTGATTCTTTTGGATGAAGCATCTATGGTAAATTCTATTATGTTTTATAAAATTATTTCAAAAATTGCAGATGATACTATTTTTATAATTGTGGGAGATGATGGACAGTTACCTGCTATTGGGGCTGGAAATATTTTAGCAGACTCTATTAAGTATGAATTAGCACCTATTTGTAAATTAACAAAAATTTACAGACAAAATGAAGATCAAGCTATTGCACTTATTGCAAATGACATACGTCAGGGTAAAGTACCTAAGTATAAAGAAAAATATGAAGATTTCTCTTTTGTGCCTGTTTCAATTGACAATTATTATGCTGCTAAAAATTCGTATTCAGCTAGTGATTTCTCAGAACTTAGACAAGATAATACTTCTTTGATTTTACAAAATATTGTGAATATTTCAGCTACGTATATTGAAGAGTTTTATAGACTAATTAAAAATAAAAACATAGGAAAAGCCTTAAGTTTATACCAAATTATTACCCCTATGAAAGCGGGTGTTTTAGGGGTTGAGAATCTAAACCGTCAACTTCAAGCCATCTTTAATTTTTCAAAAGATAAGTCTTTTCAAGGAAAAATGTATGAATATAAACTAAGAGATAAAGTAATACATGTAAAAAATGAGAATATGAAAGCTCAAAGTATGAGTATGTATAAAAGTGGTTCTTCTGATTTTTTACAAAAACGCGTTTTTAATGGGCAATTGGGTTTGATTATTAAACTTGATTTTGAAGAAAGTTTATGTATTATTTTATATCCCAGTGATGATATGGTTGTTTTTTATCGTTTTGATGAAATGGATTCTTTATTGTCTCTTGCTTATTGTTTAACCATTCATAAAACCCAAGGTATGGAATATGAAAACTCACTCATTCCTATGACTTTTTCTCATTACATAATGCACAATACCAAACTGCTTTATACAGCAATTACAAGAGCAAAAAAGATGTGTTATATTGTAGGAGAAGAGGATGCATTTAAAACAGCATGCACACGAATAGAGAGTACAAAAAGAGAGTCTGTTATTAATGATATTTTGCATTTGCAGCATAAGAACAAAACTTTCTTA
This sequence comes from Campylobacteraceae bacterium, assembly GCA_013215945.1. Taxonomy (NCBI): domain Bacteria; kingdom Pseudomonadati; phylum Campylobacterota; class Epsilonproteobacteria; order Campylobacterales; family Campylobacteraceae; species Campylobacteraceae bacterium. Next base: position 28,755 of record JABSOM010000009.1, on the reverse strand, counting down.
CTTTAAAGCATAATTTAACGAAAAAGCAAGAAATATTCATGTAACATGACTAAAAATTTTTAGAGGATAATGTTTTATGATAACTTGGATGCAAAAACATAAAAAATGGTTAGTAGTAACTATCTGGATAAGTACAATCGCTTTTGTAGGCGCTGGATTTGTTGGTTGGGGTTCGTATGATTTCGGGAAACAAAGTGCTTCTGTAGCAGTAGTAGGGGAGAGAGAAATTTCAGTTGATGAACACCAACGAGAATACTCTGCTTTATACAGACAATACTCAAGTATTTTTGGTGAACAATTCAATGATGAAATGGCAAGAACATTAAAATTGTCAGATGCTGCTTTGCGTTTAGCAATACAAAAAAACCTTATTTTGTCTTATGCTGATTCTTTAGGCTTGGGTGTAACACAAAAGGAAGTCATTAAAGAGCTTTTATCAATGAATGCTTTTTTTATTAATGGCGTATTTGATAAAGATACTTATGTAAGAGTATTGTCTCAAAACAGAACAACACCTACTGTTTTTGAAGAATCAATCAAAAGAAACATTTTACTTCAAAAAGTAGAACAATTGTTTAAAGTAAAAAGCTCAGATGAACAAATTGAGCGTTTAAGTTCATTAATGTTTTTAGAAGATGAAATTAATATTGAAGTATTAAATATTAATAATATCGCTCTTGATTTGGATCTTAAAAAAGTTGAAGAATTCTGGAATAAAAATAAGTTTGATTATTTAAGTGCGCAAGCCTATGATATTTCAATAACAAAAACAGCTTTACTTAATAATATTTACAGCGATGAAAAATTAGAAGCAGAGTTTGAAGTAACAAAATATGATTTTAAAAAATCTGATGGTAAATTAAAATCTTTTGATGAAGCAAAAACAGATGTAATTCGTGCTTTAAATGTAAAAGCTACGAAAAAAATTGCATTAAAGAATTATTTAAAAGCAAAAAAAGCAAAAATTGATTTTGAAGCAAATGTTCGGGTACATGAAGACAGCTTAGATTATTCTGCGAGTAATATTAAAAAACTAAGTGATGCTGCTATTGGAGCATATATTAAACCCTTTTTAAATAAGAATGAGTATATTTCTATTAAAATGAACAAAAAAATTGCGCCAGAGCCTTTATCGTATGAAGATGCAAAAGGAAGAGTAACTCCTGTTTATATTCAAAATGAAAAAAAGAATCTTTTGAAAAAATTGGCAAAAGACAGATTAAAAGATTTTAAGGGTGAAAATATTGGTTATGTATCAAGAAACGATGTAAACAAAATTAAAGCACTTAATGCACAAGAAGCACGAACATTCTTATCTGCTTTGTTTATGCAAAAAAATAAAGAGGATATAATTGATTTAGGGTCTAAAATTGTTTTATACCGAATCAATGATTCTCGATTAGTTAAAACAAATGCACAAGAACAAGAAAACGTTAAAAATTCAATTGTTTCTTTGTTAGACAATGAATTAATGAATAACTTTGTTCGTGAATTAGAAAAGATTTATGAAGTTAGATCAGCATTAGATAATACTTCTGCACAATAATTAAGAAGGAAATGATTTGAATAAAACTCTTTTAGCATTAGATATTGGTTCTTCTGTTATAACAGCAGTTATTGCAAAAAATGATTTGGATCTTAAGATAAATATCTTAGGTACAGGAATTGAAGACAGTTATGGTATTAATAAAGGTGCCATAATTAATATTGAAGAAGCATCTAATTCAATAAAAAATGCAATTTCTAAAGCAAAAAGAAGTACGTCAAATCCAATAGAATCTACAGTTGTTTCTGTTTCAGGAGCGCATACTAAAGGTATTCGCTCTATGGGATCGGTTAATGTTCCCAATGGCGTAATTACTGAAAATGAAATTAACCAAGTTTTACAAATGGCTTTATACAATGCAACAATAGTTCCTGAATATGAAGTTTTACATGTAGTTCCAATTGCTTTTAAAGTAGATGATTCAGGGGATGTTGAAAATCCTTTGAATATGAATGGAGCTAGATTAGAAGCTTCTGTATATGTAGCAACGGTTAAAAAAACGGCTTTAACAAATATTAAATCAGCCCTAAGCCAATCAGGCTTAGAAATTACAAATTTTGTATTGGACTCTTATGCAACGGCTTTATCTGTATTAGACCAAGAACAAAAAGACTTCGGAGCCATTGTTATTAATATGGGTGCAACAACAACAGAAGTTGCTTGTTATAAAAACTCTTCTGTAATTTTTAATGATTTTGTACCTGTTGGTTCAAATCATATTACAAATGACTTATCTGTTATGTTACATACTCCTCCTAATGCTGCTGAGATGTTAAAACTTAAGTATGGAAACTTATTACCTACTGTTCTTAATGATGACTTGGCTATTAAAAAAGTTAAGATTCCTCGCATTGGGGATGAACAAAATACTTCTGAAGTCTCTTTAGATTATGTACAAACAATAATACATGCAAGAGTAGAAGAAGTTCTGATTCTTATTAAAGACAGACTTAAACAAAGTGGTATTCAAGAACGTATTGGTGCTGGTATTGTTTTAACGGGTGGTCTTAATCAGTTAAAAGGAATTAAACATTTATCTTCTTTGGTATTTGAAAACATCCCTATTAAAGTATCTAACCCTATGAGTATCAAAAATGGTTATATAAATTTTGAAGATCCTACTTTATCAACTATTGTTGGTTTATTGTTTTACTCTTTAAATAATCGTGCTGGTTTTGAACTTGATTCAAATAAAGTGCTTAGAAAACAGCTTGTATTAAAAAACAAAGTTCACAATCAAAACATGATGAGCAAAGAACTTAATGAAAAAGTTGATATAAAAGAGCGAATAGTTGAAAAAAATACTATAAATGAGCAAGAGACTTTATTACCTAAGCTTTCAAAAGACAAAAAAGGAAAAGGACTTTCAAGTTTCTGGACCAAAGTATCGGAGTGGTTTTAATGAGTGATAATTTATTTAATGTAGAAGATATTACGGTTAAAATGCCTACCCAAACCTTATCTGATAATGTTGCAAAAATTTCTGTAATAGGTGTTGGGGGCGGAGGTTGTAATATGATTAATCATATGATAACTGAAGGAAGCCATAAAATTGATTTGATTGTTGCAAATACGGATTTACAAGTATTGCATATTTCAAAAGCTCCTAAAAAAATACAATTGGGTTTAAAACTTACTAAAGGTTTAGGCGCTGGTATGAAACCAGAAATTGGAAGAGATTCGGCTGTTGAATCGTATGAAGATATAAAAAATACACTAAAAGGCGCTGATATTGTATTTATTGCTGCTGGTTTAGGTGGCGGAACTGGAACAGGAGCTGCTGCTGTTGTAGCAAAAGCTGCTAAAGAAATTGGAGCGCTTACTGTTTCTGTTGTTACTAAACCCTTTACTTGGGAAGGTAAAAAAAGAGCAGGGCTTGCAAACTTAGGTCTTGAAGAACTTAAAAAAGTAAGTGATTCTATTATTGTAGTTCCTAATGATAGGCTCTTGGATATTATTGATGAAAGCGTTGGAATGAAAGATGCTTTTAGAATTATTGATAATATTTTATATCAAGCGGTAAATGGAATGAGTGAAGTTATTCTTAATCCTGGAAATGCAGATATTAATATGGATTTTGCTGATGTAAGAACTATTATGCAACATCGTGGAATGGCACTTATGGGTATTGGGCGAGCTAAAGGCGATAATGCTGCTATTAAAGCCTTAGAAGATGCTATTGAGTCACCCTTATTAGATAAAGTCTCTTTAAGTGGAGCTAAGGGGATATTAATTCACTTTAATATTCATCCTCAAATTTCTTTGTTTGCTATTAATAATGTAATGGAAAAAATCCATGAAACCATAGATTCAAATGCAGAAATTATTTTTGGAACAACTTCTGATAAAACCTTGGAAAAAGATGAAGTAAAAATTACTATTGTAGCAACAGGTTTTGAAAGTATTAATAGCTCAAGTTCAAAAAAAGAAGAAGAAAATACACCCAATAAAACAAAAATATCAAGTGATGATGAAAATTATCTTGATACTCCTCCTTTAATGAGGGATTATGTCGTTCAGTATAGTTTATAACTTATAAACTATTCTTTATTCTTCAAAAACAATCATATCATAAGAGCTTTTTTTAACAACTAAAGCTTTTGCTGATGGTACCACTGCATATTTATCAATATTTTTAAATTTTTCTTTGTATTCGTCCAGCTCTTTTTCTATATTTTTGATTTTTTTGTTTAACTGAAGAATCAAATCAACTCCTGCTAAATTAATACCAAATTCTCTTGTTAGGGTTAATATATATTTTATGTGGTCAATGTCTTTTTGAGAATACAAGCGTATTTTCCCATTGCTTCTTGTGGGATTGACAAATCCCTCTCTTTCATATTGTCTTAAGGTTTGAGGATGAATGCTTAATATCTCTGCAACTGCAGAGATTAAATAAACGGGCTCAGTATATGCTTTATTATTCATCTTAAACTTCTGGTAAAAATTCTTCTAATTGTTTTACAAAATCTTCATCCATATCTTCGATTTTTGGTAAAACAATATTTGCTTTTAAAAATAAATCCCCATTTACAGATGTTTTTCTATTAGGCACTCCCAATTCTTTAACCCTGAATTTTTGATTTTGTTTGGTATCGCTTGGTACTTTTAAGGTAATGTCTTTATATAATGTTTTAATAAGAACTTTTCCTCCAAACAAAGCCGTTTTTAACGGTATGTCAAAATCTCTTAATAAAGTAAAATCTCTTCTTTCATAAAGAGGAGAGGGTGCTACATGTATAAGAATAAGAAGATCGCCTTTTTGTGATCCATGGGATTTTCCTTTTCCTTTTGCTCGTATTTTTTGCCCATCTTTAATTCCTTTTGGAATTTTAATATCAAAAGAGTCATGATTTAAAGAGATATGATGATTTCCCCCTAAAATTGAGATATCAAAAGCAATAGTGATTTGTGTATTCATATCCAAGTCAGGCTCGAAACCACCACCAAATCCTCCGCCAAAACCACCACCAAAACCACCTTGATTTCCAAACATTTGTTTTAGAATATCATCTAAGTCTCCCGAACCTTGATTTTGTGCAAAGTCATGAAAGTTTTGTCCTCCAAACATAGAGTCACCGTATTGATCATATTGAACTTTTTTTTCTTTGTCACTTAATACTTCATAAGCAGCATTGATTTCTTTAAATGTTTCTTCTGCATCTTTATCTTTATTTACATCAGGATGGAATTTTCTAGCAAGTTTTCTATAGGCTTTTTTAATTTCATCAGGCGTGGCACTTTCTTGTATTTCTAAGGTTTGATATAAACTTTTTGACATAATTATCCTAGTAATAACATATTCGTTACTTGTTTTTATAATAAGCGCGATTATATCATAAGCTTGAGTCTTAGTCAATCAAGGTTGCAAAAATTACTTTTGTTTTATGTTTTAATTAAAGGAAAAGAAATTGTAAAACAAGCTCCTAGATAGGAGGTATTATTGTAGGTAAATTTTTTATTTTGTACAGCTAATATACCTTTCATACTTAAGTCAATAAGTTGATGTGTCATATATAAACCCAAACCTTTTCCTTGGTGCTTGTGTTTTGTCGTAAAATAAGGCTCAAATATTTTTTTAATGATATTTTTTTCTATTCCCAAAGCATTGTCTTTAATTTCAATGATAATTTCATTATTTTTAATATAAGTATCAATGAAAATAAGTTTTTCATCTATTTTATTGTCAATTAAAGCATCATTTGAATTATTGAGTATATTTAATATGGCTTGGGATAATTCGTTGGGATAATTCGTTAATTCAATACTATCATCTAAGTTTGCTATAACAGTGATGTAGTTGGTCCTTAAGTGGCCTTCAAGGATGGATAAATTTGTTTTTATATTCTTGCTTAGATTAAAGAGAACTTTGTTTGTATCCCCTTTTATGAAGTTTTTAAAATCATTAATGGTTTGAGATAAATGATTGGTACTTTTTACAATAACATCTGTCGCATCATAAAACATTTTGTCTTCTAAGATATTAAGCTCTTTTTGTATTTTTATTCCAGAAGCAGCTGTTGAAATTGTACTTAAAGGTTGTCTCCACTGATGGGCAATATTTTCAATCATTTCTCCCATTGCAGCCATTTTAGATTGTTGCGCTAATAACCTTTCTTTTGTTTTTAATTCACTAATATCTAAAATAGTAATGATTTTTATTTTTTTGCCATCTTTTTGAATAATCTTAATCTGTACTAAAGCATCAAAAATACTTTTGTCTCTTTTGCTCATTTCTAATTCAAAGGGTTCATCAATAATAGCTTCCATAATATCTCTTTTGGTATAAGAAATTAAATCATTTATGGCATGTGCTTTTGTTTCTTCTTCATTTTCATAAGAGAATAATTCAATGGCTTTTTTGTTTACGTGGGTACAGCTATCATCTTCAAATAAAAATATGGCTTCCATGGTTGTATTTAATAATAATTCAATGGTGGTGTAAGAACGTAAGAGTTCTACTTGAGATTCTTCTAATTCCGTATTTTTATTTACCAAATCTTTTTGCACTTGTTTTAGTTTAAAATTAGATTCACATAAGAGTGTATTATCATAAATATACAAAACAGCAATATCACTGTCTTTATCATAAGGCATGATAGTAATAGCTTGCTGCATAGAGTCAAAAAACTTAGAAGAGATATTATTTAGAGGAATTTCTAATAAATAACGATTTACTTCAGTATTATAGAACGTCGGAGAATTAAGGCTTAAAGATGTTTTTATTTTTCTTTTTAGTTTAATTGTATTAATATTTGGGAAAAAATCTTCTATTTTTTTATTTTTTATTTTATTGAAAGTAATTTTTGTACGGCTTTCCAACCATTTATTCCAAAAAAATACTTCTAAATCTTTATCTAAGATTATTATCCCATTATCAATAGTATTACAAATATATCCAAAATCTTCTATTTTCATTAGAGCTCATCTAAAATTTTATTAAGCAGTTTTTTAATTGTTAAGATGGATTCATCGGTTGTTAAAATTAAAAACTGTCCTTTAATATTTTGTTCTTTAAAATTGATATCAGTAGAAACAATGATTATTTTTTCATAATCTTTTGAAAAACGATTATCCAAACTAATAATGGATTCTAATAAATCAACACTAGGAGGCGAAAAACTAACAGGCGCATCAAGTTCTTGTGAAAATTTTGAAATAGTAGCAGAAGATAAGATATTCGTAATTTCTAAAATAATATCGTAGAGTTCATTGTCATCGATCTCATCTTCTTCTAAACCAAATTGTAAAGCAATGTTTTTTGCAGAAACTTTATCAATAATAAAAAGGTTTTCTCCTGTTATTTCTCCATTAAACTGCTGTACAGAGGCAAAATAGGGTGTATTGTCTTCGCTTTCTTCTTTTAAATAATCACACAATTCATCTGCATTAATTATTTTAATTCTTGGGATTCCAAGTTCGGCATGGGCATTTAATATTTCAGTAATAGAAGCTGTTGCGCTGCCATAAGCGATATTCATTAACTCTTGTAGACAGTCTTGTTCATCTTCATTTAAAATAAGTTCACTCATTTTAGCTCTTTTGTAATTTATTAAAAATATCTTGCATTTTTTCAGCAGTTATAGGTTTTTTAACAAAATCAAAAGCACCTTCTTGTCTAACTCTGTCCATAGAACCTTTTTGAATATCAGCAGAAACAATAACTACACGTGCGTCTTTATTGATTTTTTTGATTTCTTCTAAGGCTGTAAAACCATCCATTTCAGGCATTGTTAAATCTAGAAATACCAAAGAGGGTGATTGTTCTTTATATAATGAAACTGCTTCAAGTCCATTTTTCCCAGTAAAAACTTCATCTTCTTCACCCGTATGCTCTTTTAGGGTTTTTAAAAGCATCTTAATTGCCATTCGTGAATCATCAACTACTAGTATTTTCATTATTTAAACCTTATTTATTTTACATTAATATAATATTTTACAAGATTTTAGGTTAAATTAACTTGTAATTTATACTATAATTACAAAATAAAAAAAAATATTAAAAAAACACATAAAAAGAAGAAAAAATGTTACTTAAAAATGAATGGACACAAGTTGAGTTGCTTAAAAATACAAAAGAACTCAATCAAAAAGGAATAGAAGTAGTTCTTGTAGATACAATTTTAAAACCAATGGCTTCAATGCCTTGTATTACTTATAATCCTTATGAAATGAATACCTATAAAGAAGGCACTGTTTTTGTATTTTATTGTGATACCGGAAAAACAACTATGAGTCGTTTGGAATTTTACAGAAAAAAACTTCCTAATTACACCTGCATTAGTTTAAAAGGTGGAAGAGCTTATTGGCGACCCAATTTTCAAATTTTAGAGGAATTAGATAAAAACATATGAAAATATATGACTATGTAATTATTGGAAGTGGTATTGCTGGTTCTTGTATTGCAAATGAATTAAAAGATGAAAATCTTTTAATTTTAGAAAAAAATTCTAAAAATGCCCAAGGTGCATCAGGTGCTGCCGGTGCTTTTTTAAATCCTCTTTTAGGAAAAAATAATAATTTTAAAACCTTAGTCAATGCATCATTATTGTATGCCAATGATTTTTATGAAAAACTTGTTCCTGAATCTTTTTTCAACGTTGGAGTCTTAAGAATTCCAAAAAATGAAGAAGAGAGAAAAAAGTTTGAGGCTTTTAAAGAAGACAATGATTTTGATTATATCCCCAAAAAAGATGGTTATTTTTTTGATGTAGCTTCTCATGTTCTTGCAAGTGAGGTATGTAATACACTTATAAAAAATATTGAAATAAAATATGATTATGATGTAAAACATATAAATTACAAAAATGAATTATGGCATATTAATGAGGAAATATTTTGTAAGAATCTTATCATTACTACAGGAAAAGACATCAATTTATTGGGAGAAAAATATATTAATATACGGCCAGTTTGGGGTGAAAAAATAGATATATCTAGTACAACATGTATATCATATAACTCTCATAAAGACTGTTCATTATCTTCTTCTTTTGAAACACTTGATAAGGGCAGATTTAAAATCTCAATAGGTGCAACTCATCATAGATTTGCTAGTTATGAAGAAGAGATAAAGTATCTTAATGAACTTGATTCTTTAAATAAGACTTATACAAATGATGATACAAAATGTCTGGTTTCTTCTGATTCATTAAAACTCTTAGAAAAAGCTAATGATATACTTCTTTTGAAGGATGTTAAAATTCTTGATGTAAAAAGAGGTGCCAGAGCTTGTAGTTTTGATTATTTGCCTTTAATAGGTCCCCTTATTGATTCAAAAGAAACACTTGAATTTTATCCCTATTTAAAAAAAGGAAGCAAAGTTCCTGCTTCTAAATTCAAGAGATATAAGAAGTTATTTATTTTAAATGGTTTGGGTGGAAGAGGTTTTGTTTTGGCTCCTTATTTATCTAAAATATTAGTTAATCATATTAAAAACAATATAGAATTACCAAATGATATTACTTTAGATCGTTTATTTATGCGTTGGGTTAGAAAAGAAAAATAGTTTTATATTTTAAATACTTAGAAAAAAATAATTAAAAATAAAAAGGTTATAAATGAAAGATACAATTAAAATAGTAATTTTTGGACTGGTTTTTTTTGCAGGATTAGTCTATCTTACTGCCCCAGAACCTCCTGTTAAAAAAGAAGATTTACATGAAGTTTTATCCACTAAGAACTTTAAAGAGAAAATTTTATTGGCCAATGAAAGTGAAATTAGTAAAAAAGATTTGTTTAAAGAAAATGAAAAAAGTCTTATAATAATTGGGAATCATGATTCTTTGTCTGTTGTTTCTTTGTTTGATTCTTTGTATGATGTTTCTATTCCTGTTGTGATAGTTGCTAATGTTTCTGCTGCCCCTTGGTTTATTAAAGAATGGGTTCTTACAGAAAAACTCTTAGCTTTATCTGAACTCTCTTCGTCAAAAATGGTTTATGATAAAGATGGAGAATTTGTAAAAGCACTCAATCTTAGATCTGCACATAAACAAGAGTTTATTGTGTATAGAGTAGATAAGACAGGTTTAATTAAGCGTGTATACAGAGGTTTTGTTAAAAAAGATGCTATTGATGGTTCTATGAGTAAAAAAGAGATTAAAGAGGCTTTATTGCCCATAGTTTCCTATATTAAATAAGATTATTTTTTGATTATAAAAATGTGAATGAAATGTGATGTTTAGGGAGATTAAAGATAGAAAGTAGGGATAGTTTACACTATCCCCAAAAAAACATTATACGATTGTAACGTTCTCTGCTTGTGGTCCTTTTTGACCTTCACCGATTTCGAAAGTTACTTTTTGACCTTCTTCTAAAGTTACTCTTTCGTAACCATTTGAATTAATTTGTCTAAAGTGTACGAATACATCGTCTCCACCCTCTTCTTGTTGAATAAAACCATAACCTTTTTCACTATTGAACCATTTTACTGTTCCGTTAACTTGAGTTGCCATTGCAATTCCTTTTTTTGTAATATACCTCTGTTAAGAAGTAGTCGAAAATATAAAGTGAGATATTCTTTTTGGTAACGTAGAACTGCTAACGGATGGTCATCAATAATAAGTATTCCAAGATGAAAATCACAATCATCTTTCATACAAATATTCTAGCTAAATAATTTAATAAATGCAAGGATTTGGGTATTAATATTAATTTTTTGGTTATTTATAAGCTATTTTATAAAATATTATTAAAATAATACAGTCACTATTGAGTAATATAGTACTTTATTATTAAATAAATATTTCTTATAATTTTAGTTTTGAAAGAAAAAACCAGATAAATATATCTGGTTTTTTTATTAAGAATACCTATGCGTTTATAATTGAATTTAATGTCGAAGAGGGTCTCATTACTTGTTCTAATGAAGTTTCATTAGGTAAATAATATCCACCCATATCTATAACTTTACCTTGAACCGCTAATAATTCTTCACTTATTTTTGTTTCATTGTCATTTAAAGAAGTAGAAAGTACTTTAAACTCTTTTTGTAAGTCTGCATCATCATTTTGTTTTGCTAATTCATCTGCCCAGTACATAGCTAAATAGAAGTGAGAACCTCTGTTATCAATTTGTCCTGTTTTTCTTGAAGGAGATCTGTTCTCATCTAAGAAAGTAGAAGTAGCTAAATCAAGAGTAGTAGCAAGAATTGCCGCTTTTTTATTGTCTTGAGTATTTCCTAAGTGCTCTAAAGAAGCAGCTAAAGCCATGAATTCACCTAAAGAATCCCATCTTAAGTGATTTTCATTTGCTAATTGTTCAACATGTTTAGGAGCAGAACCTCCAGCACCTGTTTCAAACAAACCTCCACCTTTCATTAATGGAACAATTGATAACATCTTAGCCGATGTTCCTAATTCTAGAATTGGGAATAAATCAGTATTATAATCTCTTAAAACATTTCCAGTAACTGAAATAGTATCTTTTCCTGCTCTCATTCTGTCTAATGAAATTTGAGTAGCTTTTACAGGTGTTTCAATAGAAATATCTAGGCCTTTAGTATCATGATCTTTTAAATAAGCATTTACTTTTAAAATCATTTGCTCATCATGTGCTCTTTGTGGATCTAACCAAAAAATTGCAGGAGTAGAAGATAATTTTGCTCTATTAACCGCTAGTTTAACCCAGTCTCTAATAGGAGCGTCTTTAACTTGACACATTCTAAAAATATCTCCTTCTTCTACATCAAAAGAAAATACTACTTCAGAAGCTTTATTCGTAACAAGAATTTTACCTTTTGCTGCTGCTTGGAATGTTTTATCATGTGAACCATATTCTTCTGCTTTTTGAGCCATAAGTCCAACATTAGGAACTGTTCCTATAGTTGTAACATCTAATGCTCCGTGTTTTTTACAATCTTCAATAACTGTTTTAAATGTTTGTGCATAACATCTATCAGGAATCATTGCTAGTGTATCTTCTCTTTGGTTCTCTTTGTTCCACATTTTACCACCGTCTCTAATCATTGCAGGCATAGATGCATCAATAATTACATCAGAAGGTACATGTAAGTTAGTAATTCCTTTATCAGAATTAACCATAGCTAGTGGGGGTTGTACTGCATAAACAGCAGCAATATCAGCAAGAACTTTTTCTTTAGTACTTGCATCAAGTGTTTCTAATTTAGTATATAAGTCACCTAAACCATTGTTAAAGTTAACTTTTAATGAAACAAATAAATCTTTGTTTTTAGAAATTAATTCTTTGAAATATACTTTTACCGCAAAACCAAACATAATTGGATCGGATACTTTCATCATTGTAGCTTTTAAATGAAGAGATAATAAAACACCTTCTTCTTTTGCTTTTGTGATTGAAGTTTCATAAAATGCTTGTAAAGAATTGGCACTCATAGAGGTTGCATCAATAATTTCACCTGCTAATACAGGAGTAGAAGCTTTTAATACTGTTTCATTTGAAGAAGAATCTAAGAAAGAAATTTTTAAATCATCTGCTTTTTCAAATGTTTTTGATAACTCAGCCCCATAAAAGTCATTTTCATGCATGTGTAAAACATTTGTTTTACTGTCATTTTTCCACTCACCCATTGAATGAGGATTCTTTTTTGCAAAGTTTTTAACAGCAGAAGGAGCTCGTCTGTCAGAATTTCCTTCTCGTAATACTGGGTTAACAGCAGAACCTGTAATTTTTGAATATCTTGCTTGAATCTCTTCTTCTTCTTTAGAACTTGCATTATCTGGATAAGAAGGAATATCAAAACCTTTTTCTTGCAATTCTTTAATAGCCGCTTTTAATTGTGGAATTGAAGCTGAAATATTTGGTAATTTAATAATGTTAACACTTGGATCTTGAGTAAGTTCACCTAATTGAGATAATTGATCTTCAATTTTTTGCTCAGTTTTTAGATTTTCTGGGAAGTTAGAAATAATTCTTCCAGCTAATGAAATATCTTTAACTTGCATTTCAATTCCAGAGCTTTTTGTAAAAGCTTTAATAATTGGTAAAAGTGAATACGTTGCTAAAGCAGGTGCTTCATCAACTTTAGTATAAATAATTTTTGACATGTTTTCCCCTATGGATTAATATTGGGATATATTATCATTTTTAGGGTTTATTTGTATTGAAAAGTAACAATTAGAGGTATAAAATAAAATCTTGTTTCTTTATTTCCCACTATTTTTTCAAAAAAAATCGAAAAAATTATTTTACTTTAGACCAAAGCGTTTTTATTTGATTTTGTTTTTCACCTTTTTTTTCAAACACACTGGGTTCTTTTTGTATTTTAATTTGTGTTTTACGTTTTTTAGCTTTGATTCTTTTAGCTCTTTTCTCAATTCTGTATAAATTTATATTTTGAACATGGGTTTTATACGTAGTAGAGAAACGGTGTGCTCCTGTTTTTTCATTTTTAACAAAATACAAATATTTTGTTTTAGCAGGGAAAATAGCTGCTTTAATAGCATCAATACTAACAGCAGATACAGGATGAGAAGGAATGCCTTTATTTCTGTAGGTATTATAAGAACTTTTGTCTTCTTTTATTCTTTTTGCAGTGACTTTTATATGAGAGTATTTCCCGTAATTAAGCGTTCCATCCATTTGCAAATACATTGATTTTTTTAAACGGTTATAAATCACAGAAGAGATAATAGGCATCTCTTTTATTGATGCTGATTCTTTTTGAATAACAGATGCAATACTAAGATATTTATACCACTTGTTTTTATCATACTCTCCAAATATTTTTAAGGCCATTTTTTTGTATTTTTTATTGCTTTGAGAAAAAAGATAAAAAATCAAATGATCTTCTTTCATACCTAAGGGCAGTTTATAAGTCTCAGCTAAGATATTCCCGTCTTTTTTAAAAGCAACTTTATCATAAGCATTTTGTAATTTAGTCAAAGAAAGATTCATTTTTGATGCTATTAGACGTAAAAAGATATAAGACGTTTCGCCTGGAATTAAAGTAATGGTTTTAAGAGCAGCTTTGGAAGTCGTTAATTTGTATAAAAAGTCATATTTTCTCATATAATTTTTTTCTAAATCTATCCAACCACTCTGTGGATGACCCATTACTTGGATGATTGTTTTATCAATAATATTTAGGTCATACCCACGGTTGTTTAGATACTTTATGGTATTATTGGAACTTCCTTTTGGTATAAAAATCACTTTAGTGGTACTTAATGGAAGCAGTACATAAATCAATATTACAATAAGTGATACAAGGGTTATTTCAATAATGTTAAAAAATACAATTATTTTTTTTGCTACAGTCATATCTATAATTTTAGTCTTTTTGTTTTTTTTATTTAAAGGCATCAGTGTTAATTCATTCTCTTTTGGAAATATTTATATTTCATCATTGTATTTAAAATTGGATAAAAAACTCATTGTTAAAATAGATGAATTGAAAATTAATAAAACATCACAGAGTAAAACCTCTTTGGATTCAATAGCTAAAACCATCTCTTACATACCTAAAGTACTCTCTTATTTCCAAGAAATAGACTTAAAATCTTTGAAAATAAATAACAATGAATTTTTAATACATTTTTCAAAAAATAAAATTCTTTTAGACAATAAATTTATCCGCTTAAGTGCGAAACCTAGGTTTTTGGGAAACAGCATTTTACTGTCTTTAGATGAACTCTATCTAAAAGATTATAAGTTATTTTTACAAGGTACGTTAAAAATCAATACCCAAGACCAAACCTTAGATTTAGTAAGTGCTTTTAAATACGACAAAATAGAAGGAAATGTCAGTGTTGAAGCAAACCAAAACGATATCAAAATTTTATTAAGCACAAAAGAAATGGATGATATTAAGTTTCTTAAGCGTTTATTTAGAATAGATGATGTTGCTGAGGCGTGGATGTACGATAATATTAAAGGAAAAATCACCTTAAATAATCTTTTTGTTAAACTCGACGCAAAAACTTTTATGCCTGATGAAAAGAGTATAAAAGGGGATTTAAGTATTAAAAATGCGAAAGTAATGTTTCATAAAAACTTGCCAAAAGCAAAATCTAAAAAAATTGATATTGTATTTTCAAAAGGAGATTTGCATATTTATTTAAATAAAGCCACATACTTAGATAAAAAGATTTACGGTTCTTCTGTGATTATTGAGAATCTTACTAATAAAAAGGGTCTGGTTAAAGTAAATATAAAAGCAAATACTTTATTAGATAAAGATATTCTTAACATTACAAAAGCTTTTAATGTAAATATTCCTATTATTCAAACAAGTGGCCTTACTAAAGCAGATGTTACTATTAATGTTTCTTATGATGCAAAAATACCAATAGATATACAAGGTGTTTTTGAAATACACGATGCAAAAATGAATCTTCAAGGTTTTAAATTTTTTGCAAAAAAAGCCTTGGTACTTTTAGACAATCATATTCTTAAGATACAAGATGCACAGGTTAAAGTGGATTCTTTATTAGAAGCGCAATTAAATCTTGATATTAATCTTAGAAAATTAAGTGCTTCTGGAAATACGGTATTAAAGTATTTGAAAATACAAGGAGAAGAAAAAGATTTATTGTCTTTAAAAAATAAAAAATCTTCTATAACAGTGGATTTTAAAAATAAAACAAAAATAAGCTTTAGAGAATTAAAGACAGATATTATTCTAAATAAAAGGACACATATCTTACTTCATGACTTGTCTTTGTTTAAAAATGATTCTGCTTTATTAAAAGATTTAAATATAAAAGCAGGAAATTTATCTTTATATATGAAGAATGAAAAAGATATTAACTTTGAAGCTTTTCTAAAAGGAATTGATTTACCCTTAATAAATGAGGGTGAAAAAATAAAAGATTTGACTGTTAAAGGAAGATATAAAAATGATGATCTTTCTCTTTCTGCTTTGAAAAATAAAATAAAAATATTTCAAAAAAACAAACAAACTATGGAAATTTCTTTAAAAGACATGGATTTTCTAATTTACGGTCAAAATGGAAATAATCCAAGTAATATTGATTTTTTCTTGGATAATATCAATCTATATATCAATAAAGATAGTTTTTACAATTTAAATACAATGAATGTTTTTTTAAAAAAAGATAAAATTCTCTTTACTGGTTTGGTTTCAAACTTAGATATTCCTTTGTTTAACAAAGGAAAAAAAATTGTTAACTTAGAAATACAAGGCGAATATGCAAACAATGATTTTTCTTTTATTACTAAAGATAAAACAATAAAATTAAAGATTCTTGATAATGATAATATGTTTTTAGATATTAAAAATCTGGATGTATATTATGATGACAAAAAAAACAATAAAAGTATTTTTACTAGCATTACTTTAAAAGCAGAAAACTCAAATATTCTTTTAGGTAACAACAAAAAAGTCTTAAGTAAACGCTTTAAAATACTTCAAAAAGAAGAAGAGTTCACTTTTAATTCTTATTATGAAAAATCAAGTATATATTATAAAAAATCTAAGAATAACAAAGTCATTGTAAAAGCTATAAATCTAAACGATACCTTTATAAATGCTTTTTTAGATAAAGATATTGTAAAAGGAGGAATCTTTGATATTTCTGCTTCTGGTACGCCTTCACAATTAAAAGGACACGCTACAATACAAAATACAAGTATTAAGAATATGGCAGCTATTAATAACCTTATTATCTTAGTTAATGCAAGTCCTGGACTTATTAATCCTCTTTTAGCTATTCCTTCCGTGTTAGAGTTAGTAACACAAAAAGGTTTTGATGTTCAAGGCTATAAAATAGTAGAAGGCGATATTGATTTTACTTATGATATTAACAAAGAAGTGTTAAATATGACAAAAGTTTTCACCAAAGGAAACTCTGTTGATTTTGATGGAGAAGTTAGAATGGACTTTAAAAAAGATGAAATCAAAGGAGAAATGGATGTTATTTTTATGAAAAGTTATTCTTTGTTAATCAAACATATTCCATTGATTAATTATATTTTCTTAGGAGATGAAAAAAGAGTGGATACAAGAGTTAGTTTAAAAGGAAAAATAAGCGATCCTATTATTGATAGTAATTTGGCACAAAACTCTCTCGCCGCTCCTTTTAATGTGATAAAACGCATTATAACTTTGCCACTTAAAGCAGTAGAGATGTTTATTCCAGAAGATAAAGAAAAAAAGAAGTAAGATATATATCTACACTTATTCGTTTCTTAATACATCTATTACATCTATTTTTGTGGCTTTAGAAGCAGGGTAATACGAAGATAATAGAATAATAACAATTGCGCCTGAGATAATAGAAACAAAATCAATCATACTTAAATCTAAAGGCAATTTAGATGTTCCATATACGTCAGCAGGCAAAGAAATAATATCAAAGTTATCCAGAATCCAAATACCAGAGAATCCAAGGCCTATACCGCATACAATACCCGCAAAACCTATAATAATCCCAAGTCGTAAAAAGATTGCTTTGATTTCTTTATAAGAGGTTCCCATAGATAAAAGCAGGGCAATTTCTTTTCTTCTGCTCATTACGGTCATTAATAAAGAAGATATGATATTAAGAGCAGCTACTAATATAATAAGCAATAAAACAATAAATAAAGCTTTTTTCTCCATTTGCATAGCAGCAAAAAAGTTTCCATTTTGCTGCCACCATCCAATAACACCAACAGAAGTACCATCCAGCTCTTTTTGTAAGCGTTTGATATCAACAAATGCATCCTTAGAATAGATATGAATACCGTCATAAACGTTTTTATCTTTTCTTAGAATAGTTTGTAGGCTTTCTATTGTTGTATACATATAAGACTTGTCATAAGCATTTAAACCTGATTTAAAACTGGCTTTGTATTTAAAGCGTTTCATTTTAGGAAGCATAGAAAATCCACTTGGATTTAACGAAGTGAAATACACCGTTGCTTTACTGCCTTCAAATAAAAGCAAAGAATCAGAAATTCCAGCTCCTGTAATGATTTCATACTTATTAAGTGTAATACCTTCTACCGCTTTTTTAAAAATAGAGTTAA
Source organism: Campylobacteraceae bacterium (assembly GCA_013215945.1). NCBI lineage: Bacteria > Pseudomonadati > Campylobacterota > Epsilonproteobacteria > Campylobacterales > Campylobacteraceae > Campylobacteraceae bacterium. The sequence goes on along the minus strand of JABSOM010000009.1, from coordinate 10,757 downwards.
TTCTTTCTTCTTTTTCTTTTATTACTCCAAATAAGAGAGAGCCTGACATTTCTTGACCATTTTGGATCATTGTTTGTGCCGATAAATAAGGTGAAAAAATTAAGTCTGGAAATTTTTGCTCTAGAGTATTTAAAAGTTTTTCATTAACAGCTGTATCGTATTTTGGATAAATAGATAAAGGATAGTTCATTGTAAAAAGTTTTGATTCAAAATCTTTAATAGTACCATTCATAATTGCCATGGTAATAATTAAAACCATAATTCCAATACTTACCCCAATAAATGCCAAAATAGCACTTATTGAGATGAAAGGGTTTTTTTTATCGAACCTGAGATATTTTTTGACAATGAAGTTTATGAGTTTTGTATTCATTTAATCTCTTGCAACTAAACCTTTTTTAGGTCCGCTTTTACCACAACATTGTTTGTATTTTTTTCCTGAACCACAAGGACAAGGTTCATTTCTTGCAGTTTTTTTCGAAATTTGTACATCTTGATCAAAATTAGTTGAAATATTTTCTTGTGATTCATTCATTTCTTCTTTTAATTTATTCAAAGCTTCATCTTCTTTAGCTTGAAGTTGTACGGTAAATAAAACTTTAATAATCTCATTTTTAATAGAAGCAATTAATTCTAAGAACATATTATAAGACTCTTTTTTATATTCTACTAAAGGATCTTTTTGATTATATCCTCTAAGTCCTATTCCTGTTTTTAATGTATCCATAGAGTATAAATGTTCTCTCCATGCATTATCAAGAATTTGTAAGTATAAGATTCGCTCAATTTCGCTTTTTTGTTCAACAGAAGCCATTCCCATTTTTTGTTCATATACTTCTTTAATGATTTTCGCGAGTTTATCTTCTAGTTCTTGATAAGACTCTTCTTTAATATCTTCTAGCGTTATTATTATATGCAGTTCTTCTTGTAATTTTGTAATTACATAATCAAAATTAAAATCTTCAGAAGGCATACCTTCTATGATTTCAGCATTTGTCAATAAAGTAGTAATGTATTCTAATCTGTTTTCATCCAGTTTTGCTTCAATAGCAAAATCAGGATTTAATAAATCATTTCTAAAAGCATATATTACTTTTCTTTGTTGATTGGCAACATCATCGTATTCAAGTAAGTGTTTTCTACTCTCAAAGTGCATGGTTTCCACTTTTTTCTGTGCATTTTCAACGGCACGAGTAACCATACCAGATTCAATATGCTCTCCTTCTTCAATTCCAAGTCGCTCCATAATCCCTTTGATTTTTTCAGATCCAAAAATACGAAGTAAATTATCATCAAGAGATAAAAAGAATTGAGTTTCACCAATATCTCCTTGACGTCCTGAACGTCCTCTTAATTGGTTATCAATTCGTCTTGATTCATGACGCTCTGTTCCAATAATTGCTAAACCCCCAAGGCCCAGAATCTCTTTTGATAATTTAATATCAACTCCACGTCCAGCCATATTTGTTGCTATTGTAACAGCGCCTTTAAGCCCTGCATCTTCTACAATCTTTCCTTCTTTTTCATGCTGTTTTGCATTTAAAACAGTATGAGGAACTTTTGCTGCTTTTAAAAGCTCATGTAAGTGCTCAGATTTTTCAATAGAACCTGTACCAACTAATACTGGTTGACCTTTTGTATTGTATTCTTGGATTTTTTTACAAACCGCTTCAAACTTTTCTCTTTCACTTTTAAAGATTAAGTCATTTCTGTCTTCTCTTGTAACAGGAACATTTGTAGGAATAGATACAACATCTAAATTGTAAATTTCAGCAAACTCAGATGCTTCTGTTTGTGCTGTTCCTGTCATACCTGCTAGTTTTTCATACATTCTAAAATAATTTTGGAAAGTAATATCTGCTAAGGTTTGAGATTCATCTTGAATAGAAACATTTTCTTTTGCTTCTAAGGCTTGGTGAAGACCGTCTGAAAATCTTCGTCCTTCACTTAATCTTCCTGTAAATTCATCAACAATAATTACTTCATTGTCTTTTACTACATAATCAACATCAATTTCAAAAATATAGTTTGCTTTTAAGGCTTGATCTAAGTGATGAGAATATTTAGCATTCTCAAGTGAGTACAAGTTATCTACTTCAAAAAGTTTTTCTGCTTTTGAAATTCCATCATCGGTAATTAAAATAGCTTTGTTTTTTTCATCAACAATAAAATCTTTTGTATGTATTACTTTTTCATCGCTACTCTTAGGCTCAATAATCTCACCTTTTTCTAGAGTAAGGGCTATTTTATTAGCTTGTCCGTAATCAATACCTTTTTGATTTGTAGGTCCTGATATAATTAAAGGTGTTCTTGCTTCATCAATTAAAATTGAATCTACTTCATCAATAATTACAAAACTGTGCTCTCGTTGAACTTTTTCTTCAATATCTAACGTCATGTTTGAACGTAAATAATCAAAACCAAACTCATTGTTTGTTCCATACGTAATATCGCAGTTGTATTCTTCTTTTCTAGCTAATTCATCTCTGATATCAGCAGTAATAATTCCAATAGTAAAACCTAAGAAGTTATATAAAGGTGCTAATTCTTTTGCATCTCTAGAAGCAAGATAATCATTTACCGTAACTACATGTACCCCTTTTTTAGAAATAGCATTTAAAACAACAGCAAGAGTAGCAACAAGAGTTTTACCTTCACCTGTTTTCATTTCAGCAATTCGTCCATCATTAAGAACCAAACCACCTACTATTTGTACATCATGATGTCTCATATGAAGCGTTCTAACACTTGCTTCTCTTGTAATTGCAAAGGTATCGTATATTACGTCATCTAATGTTTTATTGTTTTCTAAAACATCTTTTTTAATATTTTCAAACTCTTTTTGTAATTCATCATCACTTAGTTTTTTATATTTTTCTTCTAAAGCATTTATCTCTTCTACTTTTTTAAGATATTTTTTTACTTCTTTGTCATTTTTAGTACCAAAAATTTTTGAGAAAATATTTAACATAAAATTAATTCCTTTTTGTTATAATCGCAGAGATTATATAGCAAAAAAGGTTAAAATATGTTTTATAAAGTACTTATTATCAATGTTTTTGTAATTATTAGCTCATTACAGGCCCTAGAATTTAAAAATTTGAAATCAATTCAAGCGGATTTTAAACAAACAATTATAAATAATGCCGATCAACGCATCATTTACAGTGGAAAACTTTTTATAAAAGAACCCTCAAGAATTCTTTGGAAGTACGAAGAACCCATCATTAAGAATGTTTTTTTAATTAATACTATGGTTATTATTGATGAACCTGAGTTAGAACAAGCTATTTTCACCACCCTTAATGCAGAAGTAAATTTACTGGCACTTCTAAAAAGTGCTAAAAAAATATCAAATGAAAAATATGAAGCAAATATTAATGAGGTTAAATATACTTTTTTAATTAAGAATAATAAAATTGATAAAATTATCTATAAAGACGAACTAGACAATAAGGTAAGCATTGAATTGTTTAATTCTGTCTACAATGAAGAGATAAATGAAAGTATTTTCAAATTTGTTGCCCCTTCTTATTACGATATTATTAGAAAATAAGTTAATTTTGTTATACTTCGTTTTTAGGTACGGCAGATAATAGCTTGATTAGCTTCAAGAGGAAAGTCCGGGCTGCAGTGAAGTATGGTTCCATTTAAAGAATGGCTGGGGTAACCCAAGGGACAGTGCAACAGAAAGTAGACCGCCAAGATTTATCTTGGTAAGGGTGAAACGGTGGGGTAAGAGCCCACCAATGTTTTAAGTAATTTTAACAGTTATGTAAACCCAACCAGCAGCAAGAAGAGATGGTATTTAACTTCACGTTTTATGCTCTTCGCAAGATTGTTTAAGTAATTTAACAACTAGACAAATTATTATCCACGACAAAACGCGGCTTACGCCGTGCCTAATCAATATCTCCTCATTTTTCAATCCAATTTAAAAAATATAAATATTTCTAATCGGTTAATAACACCTTTCAATAGTAAATCATTTTTTTAAGAGCTCATACAAAGTAGCCTTTGCGCTTTTTTCTTTTTCTTAATTGTCAGAAAAAGAAACAAAAAGAAGCAACTGACGAGTTGATAAAGCCCTTCGGGTGCCTAAATATTTTTATTTGTTAGCTAGGTTCAAAAACTCGCTAAAACGTGCTAAAGAGCACATTTCTGACGCTCTAACAGTTTTCACCTTTTTCCGCTAAAAAATAAAAACATTTAGCTTTCTCAAAGTCAGGAGAAGAGCCGTTGGGAATGTGGATTTATTTTAGAAAAGAAGATAAAGTAGCTTTAATATATTTGTAAATTAAGAAATGGAACAAGTACCAGTAACACATAAATCATTATTTTTATGTCGTTACTATTTGCGTCTACTATTTTTTTTTGTAATATTGCATTTTATAAGGTTTGCTCCACATTTATTACAATTATTTTTCGTTTGTGGAAAAACTATTCCATCTTTTGTAGTCCCTACTATATGATTACACCTTTGGCATCTATTAAAAAAATAGTAAAGTAGACCATAACTAATCAAAATAATTATTGGATCATAATTTGTAATTTTTATAAAGTTAAACATAATAAGAAAAAATGAACTAAACGCCATAAAATTCATCATATAATATCTAATCAATGGAGGTATGCACATAATAATTATCCTTGTGGAATTAAATATATTTACTTTTATATTAATGTAGACAGGTAACTTTAAAATTAAATTAGTCAAAAAATCAAAATTTTTTAAGGTGGCAACTGTCCTCTTTATCTTTAAAAGTGGATTTCCTCCCCTTGGGGTGTAATTTATTATCGTTTTGAACTCCATGCAAATATACTAACATATTTACATAATTCTATTATACGAGTTTTCACCTTTTTCCGTTAAAAAATAAAAATATTTAGTTTTATCAAAGTCAGGGGAAGAGCCGTTGGGAATGTTGTTTATATTGGAAAAGTAGCTTTAATGTACTTAAATATTTTTAGGTAAGGACTGACACCTTTTTTAATATAGTAAAATTGACTCTTCTAATTATTATAGCTTATTGCTATATTTTATTATACGAGGGATATAATCTCAAATTAAAAGTGGATTTCCTACGCCTGGGGTGTAATTTTCAATTAATTCCTCTCTAATGCTGTTAATCTTTTCTTTCTCACTCTCTTTTAGATTAAAATACTTATACATTTTTCGCAATTCTATATCAAAAAGTTCTAAATTTTTCATTTCACAAATATATTCTAGTTTCTTTATATAAAAATTGACATTTGAAGATTCTCGTCTGATAAGTTCTTCATAAACTTCAATGGACTTTTCTGTTTTGTCAAGCGCAAAATAAGAGTATGCTAGATGCTCCATAAAAACCGTCTCTTTGTAATTAAGTACAAGATTTCCATTGATTATCAAAGAATGAATAAATTCTGTCAAGTCTTCATTTTTTAAATATTGTTCAAGTGTATTTAAAGTAAATGTGAAAACTTTATTTTCATGACTATATTTAATATTGGTCAAAACTTCTTCAGGAGGAGGATTATTTATTTTAGTGAAATTTTCATAAACAAGCTCATTCAAAAAATTTACATAAATAGCATCCGAATATCTATTGGCATAAGTATATTTGCCGAAATAAATTTCTGATTGCATAAGTGTAGATACTATAATACCCATAGATTTAGTCAAATCTTGCAAAAGCTTCTTCAATTCAATTGCAAATTTTGTTTCAATTGGTTCGATTTGTCTATTATTGGCATAATGCAAGCCACGATATCTTAAGTCAATTTTTAAAAGTGCAATGAAAGAATCAATAGCGGTTATATTTTCTTGAACAGCAAAAAATTTTAATTGTTCAAAAATTTCATCGCATTCTATATCCCCAGTTTCTCCCAAAAGATATATATGCTCGCTTAATAAAGATTCTTTGTTCACCCCAATACTAAATAAAAGTATTCCATTACATTGAGCACCAATGGTTTGACCATGCACAGAAATATAGTTTAAAAGAAAACGTTTAACTTTTAAATCGCAAGAAGAGGTAAGTTTTTTCATAAGCAAGATACCAGAATCAGTAAATGTATATTTATAATGATTTTCAAGTTCTATAGATACATTCATTTTTGATTTTATAAAACCTTGATTAAAAAAATTTATAGCATCTTCATCTTTTCCCCACGTTTTAAGAATTAAATCAAAAGCTTCTTTAGTTGAAGAAAAAGTTTTAGGAGTTGGGATTATTATTTTTTCTATTTTATTTTCGTAGAAACTTTCTCTATGGTTATTGACCAATCCAAGTACCCCTTTGAGTTCAAGTGGCTTATGAGTCTGAATAGATAATGATATGTGACAATTCCCAACTTCTAACCAAAGATTAATAAGTAATTTACGCAATTCATCAATCTCACAAATTGTTAATGAGTTCAAAAGATTTACTAAATTATTAAATGATAACGTGTGATCAATATGCGCTCCAATCTTATTTCGTATATTAATACTAGTATTAAATATATCGTCATTGATTTTACTTGTAAATGAATATATAACCTTTAATCCATCCTTGTAGACTGTACTTGGAATATATTTGCGCGGTAACCATTTAGAAAAAGGTGAATAACAAGAAGGCTTGTTTTTTTCGTATGATAAAATCTTTTTATATGGGGCTATATCTTGCTCTATTAAATAACTTAGTCCTATATCCTGCGACCCACTCTTATGAATCAAATTATCTTTAAAACTAACTAAGTCAGTAATCATCTGTGCTTTTAATATTTTTTCGTAAAGTGGATTATCTTTTAATATATCATACAATTTTCGCAAAAAATCATAAAACATAGAAATAGTATTAAGCACTTTCATTTTTTCTGGAACAGGATGAAAGACAATAGAACTTGTCATATTTGGTCTAGTCATGGATAAAACGTCAGCACTAGATTTAACCTTTTCTAAATTATCTTCTTCCTTAGATAGTCTTTCGATTTTCTCTTTTTTTTCATTTGACAACAAAAGTGTTGAATCGTTAATTGGAACATATTCTGAATTAGATTCAAAAAGTTTATAAATATCTATTATTTGTTGGCAAAAAAATGAAATTTTATTTTCGTTAATTTCTCCCCATAATTCAATTCTTTCATGAAGGTTTTTATCTTGAAAATGAGCACTAAATTTATGGCGTTGCTCCCTTAAATATTCCTCATATAGTTCACTTAGGGCAAAAAGTTGATTTTTAATTTTCTTTTTTAATATAGAATTTGTTGTATTTGCATTATTGTATCTTCTAGTAAGATTAATAAAATCATCTATTCTAACAATAAGTATTCTAGATAAAACTCTTGCTAAATAACTAGTAAATTTAACTGACACAAGGTTTTTTATGGCAATTACTGAGTGAACTGTATATGTGATTTTTTGCAATTTTAGCCTTATTATGTAAATAAATATTTAATTTGCAAGTTCCATAATATTGAGATGGTACTAATTTTTTAATAGTTAATTATAGTCATACAATACTTAAAAAAATGGAATTTAAGAAGTAGAGATAAAGGATAAAGCGGGGATAATGAATAAAAAAAGCCCATGTATACACAATAAAGGGTATCTGAAATTAATAGGGTATGTCCCCTTTCTCCTAAAGCTTTTGTATTCTAATTTATTCCTTCTTTATTAAAATGAATTATTTTAATATCAACTAAATAATCCTTTTTTATGTGTTTTAATATCAATAACTCTTCTATTATTAGAATCAATATAAAGTGCATAATTATCATCTAAATCCTGTTTCATTATCATAACTTCAAAAGATTTTCTAAAATTTCTTTTCGCGTAAATAAAATCAATATGATTTGTATAAAAAATTATTCCAGCAGATATTCCTGACGTAAAACATAAAGTAATACTGTGACTTTTTAAATCTTGTGCATTTCGCATAATAATATAATCAACTTTTTCATTAATTTGTTTCATAGTATCTTCGCTAAGAGATAAAAATAATAAACCCATTTTTATAGTTTCTATATCTTCTTTTCTTGAAATAGAATCAATATAATCTCCAATAAATGTATCTTTAAACTTTGTTAAGATTCCACTTGGAGTACTTACTCCCTCATGCCCTTTTCTTCTAACAATCATTGACGCATCTAAACAAGAGGCAATATCATCCGTAAGTGTTATCGCAGTAAATTCTTGCTGAGGGTTTAAATTCATACTTAGATGATATCCTAATATAATCAATTCATTTTGAGCAATCATTGTATTAAAACTTAATGCTCTTTTTTTAATATAATCTAAAAAATAAAGTGGAGTAGAAAGCATCTCCGTCATAACATCTAATAAAAAGACATCCATTACAAAAGGTTCTTGAATAATATCTGTTGTTTCATACTTAAGCAATTCTTTTACCTGTAATGATAAAGAAGGATAATGATCCGATAGAACACAAAAAATAAAGATTTCATCAAAATTTCTGTTAATCTTTAATTCCTTTTCGTCTTCCATAATCAATTTAAGTTTTTTATTCAAAATAAGCTCAGAACAACTGTACCCTTGATTATAAGAATCTTGAATTGCATTTTTGAAATCCTTATTAACAGATAATAAATTTCCTTTTCGTGATTCAATGGTTAATTTCTTTGATTTTGCTTGCAATATGATGGCTTTATTCCCAAAAGTTACTAATACATCTATCTCTCCAACAAGTTCTTTTCCTTTTACTTTTTTATAATCCATGATATTTACATTTAAATAAACGTTATCATTTCCAAATACTTTTTCTAAACACTCCTTAGAAAATTGTTCTGTGAATTCACCTCTATTTTCAGATGCTTTATTTCTATATTTTTTATCTTTTAAAAACCAAAAAAATGGTGTTTCATATAATGCTTCATATAAACTAGTTCGAATTAACAAAATATAATTATCATCAACCCTAAAGATAGGATAAGCATTAACCATATTAAAATCTGCATCACTTGTAAATGTACTATTAAAAGTAGAAAAATCATATGAAAATGCATTAAGTACATTTTTTACAATATTATAATTAACATCACTATTTGTTGATATCACTTCAAGATTAAGAATATGTGAAGACAAATCATTAAAAATAGCTAACACACCCTCATCAACATTTTTATATTTAGAAATTTTTTCATATATTAAGTTAACATTGTCTTCATAGTTTTTACCAAGAGCATTTATTACATTCATTAATTCTTCTAGAGAGAAACCTTTATTCTGAACAAACCAGTCATTATCATTTTTATATTTAAGAGGAGCAAAATCAGTATATTGAAAATCATAAAAAGATTCACCACCATATAAAATATTTTCTTTAAGTCCTCCATCGAAAACCTCTAGAAAACTAGCATCTCCTTTTTTTAGTTTTTTTGGATCAAAACTAACTTGAGAAGAATGTAATTCTTTTAAAAGATCAAGTGTTTTTTCAGACAAGAATCTAAATTCATCTAGTGTAAGATGTGTTCTATCAAAAATACCATGTTTACAAAGCAACCCAATTAATAAAGAAAGTTCAAAACGAATAGGAAGCTCTTTATTCTCAAAAGCACTAATATCTGAGCCATTTAAACCTTTACTCTCTTCATAAAAAATACTATTTGAGAAAAAATCAAAATAAGTAAGAATATGAATATAACCAGGTGTTGAACTAAGATCTTCAAGTTCTTTAAAAATAATACAATTACTACGTATGTCTTTATTATTCATTAATATTCCTTTATTTTTATAATTTAAAATTACTTGATAAAACTATAATAAAGTTTTCCCATTTTTTTCACTATACGTTTAGCTCTAAATTACACCTTAGTTGCCACGTTAAAAACAACTTAAAAATTACACCTCTGGGGTTGAATCTCTACTTTTCTAAAAAAATGAGGACAGACGCCTTTCTTGTAATACATAGTTCTAAAATAAGTATACAAAAACTGCGTCACAGTTTGCGTCACAGAATTAGCAAATTTTTAAATTTAAGACAAACACCTCTGAGAATGAATCTCCACTTTTATATCTAAGAGCTCATACAAAGTACCTTTGCGCTTTTTTTTCTTCTTTTCTTGAAAAGAAGAAACAAGAAAGCAACTGACGAAATGATAAAGCCCTTCGGGTACCTAAATTTTTTATTTGTTAGCTAGGATATGAAACTTATATAATGAGATTATGTGAATATGTTAGTATATTTGCATAGAGTTTGAAAGATAATATATTGGTATGAAACTAAAGCGGTTATAGAAATAACTAGCTTGATAGCGAGTTAGATAGTTATACTTTAAATTTGAGTGGCAACAAGAACAGATAATATCTAGTTCGAATTTTATAAGTCTAAATTTGGTGTAACACATTATCAGGTAGGAGTAACTCCTACCCTAACGAACTCTTTATATTAATACAAAGGTTCAAGTATGTATTCTATCGGATTAGACATAAGTAAGTCAACAATTAATGTTTTTATACCAATCAATAATCTTGATATAGTTATTGATAATAATATAAATTCAATAAAAAGTTTATACTCAAAGTTAAAGAAACTGTATAAAAAAGAGTTTCCTAAATTGGTTTTCGTTTATGAACCAACAGGTACCTACTCTTTTATTTTAACAAAATTTTGTGCCAGCAAAAATCTTCATTGTTTTATTGTAAATCCTAAAAAAAGTGCAAACTTTGCAAAAGTAATTGGGAATAGAAATAAGAATGATATCGAAGATGCAAGACTGCTCTCACAAATGATTATAACTGCAAGAAACGAAGAAATAAAGATTCCTATCATTAA